>JANOVN010000176.1:0-7700 GCA_031417455.1 Hyphomicrobiaceae bacterium
TGACGCGTCTGCGCGGCTTTGCCCATTTGGAAATCAATCCGCCCGTCATCCGCACCGGTAAGTCCGGCCATTTCTGCGACAAGGCCCTCGAAGGCGTTTCCCACCACGCTATCGTCCCCACCGTCAACGTCATGGACGATCTCGAACAGCGGATTGCGCGCTTGAGCGACGACGAAAAGCGTTTGTTCGCACTCATCTGCCGCTCCTATCTCGCAGCCGTCATGCCCGACTTTGAATACCGCCAGACCGTGGTCACGCTGGAACTGCCGCTGCCTGAAAAGGGCACTGGCGCTGCCGCTGAGTTCCGCGCCGTCGGCCGCATCCCTCTCGTGCCCGGCTGGAAGGCTGCCTTCGGAAACGCCGAAGCCGAGCTCGAGCAAGGCAAAGCCGCCGAAGCCGACCAGACCTTGCCCCAACTCGAAAACGGCCAGACCGCAACATTGACCCGCCCAAAGGTCCAAGCCAAGGAGACCGCGCCGCCGCCGCGCTACAGTGAAGGCACCCTGGTCGACGCGATGCAAAATGCATGGCGCTTTGTCAAAGACGAGGCCCTGCGGGACCGTCTAAAGGAAGCCAAGGGAATCGGCACACCTGCAACGCGTGCCGAAATCATCAAGGGGCTGAAACGCCAGACCATGCTTGCCGCTGACGGTAAGCTGGTGGTGCCAACGCCAGCTGGCATGCAGATCTTCGAAGTGCTGCGGGGTGCTGCTCCCTCGCTTGTCGATCCCGGCACGACCGCCGTTTGGGAAATGCGCCTGGATGATGTCGTCATCGGCAAAGCCGGCTTCCGCGCCGTCATCGACGAAATTGCTGCCGAAGCCGAGCGCGTGATCGCCGTCCTGCGCCAGCACAATGGCGCCACCGTCGATCTGAGCCAGCCCGCAGCGTTCAGATCGACCAAAAGCCGCCGGACAAAATCCTCCGATGCAACACGCGGGCCCAAAAAACCCCGCGCCGCTACCGCCAAGAAGGCTACGCGTACCAAGTCCGCACCGGCACCGGATTCCAGTGAAACGACTGGCCGCAATACCTACGACCGCGCCCCATCACCATTCGCCAAACCACCGACCGGCAAAATGGTTGCCTTCGCCCAGCGTCTCGCCAAGGACAAATCAGTCGACCTCCCACGCGGCTACGACAGCGACTTCGAAATCTGCCGCCGGTTTCTCGATCAGAACCTCAAGCAGCAATAGCCGCCGTGGAAACTGTTGATACAACCCCGCCCCAGCCAGTGGTTCACGTCAGCTCCGCAACCCTGGTGCTTCTTGGCCGGTGCGGGCGACGTATTCGGTGTAGCCGCCGCCGTATTGGTGGATGCCATCGGGGGTGAGTTCAAGGACGCGGTTGGAGAGTTCGGCGAGGAAGTGACGGTCGTGGGAGACGAAGAGCATCGCGCCTTCGTAGGTGGCGAGCGCTGAGATCAGCATTTCCTTGGTCATCAGGTCGAGGTGGTTGGTCGGCTCGTCGAGGACGAGGAAGTTTGGCGGGTCAAACAGCATTTTGGCCATGACGAGGCGGGCTTTTTCGCCGCCCGAGAGGACGCGGCATTTCTTTTCGACATCGTCACCGGAGAAGCCGAAGCACCCAGCGAGCGCGCGCAGTGAGCCGATGCCCGCTTGGGGGAACTGGTCTTCAAGGGATTGGAAGACGGTGCGGTCGCCTTCGAGGATTTCCATGGCGTGCTGGGCGAAGTAGCCCATCTTGACGCTCGCTCCTACTTGAACGGTGCCGTTGTCGGGCTTGGTGGAGCCAGCGATCAGCTTGAGCAGGGTGGATTTGCCCGCGCCGTTTATGCCCATGACGCACCAGCGCTCCTTGCGGCGGACCTGAAAGTTCAGACCTTCGTAGATGGTGCGGTTGCCGTAGCCCTTGTGGACGTTCTTTAGGCTGACCACGTCTTCGCCGGATCGGGGGGCAGTTGGGAATTCGAATACGATGGTTTGGCGGCGTTTGGGGGGCTCGACACGCTCGATCTTTTCGAGCGTTTTGACGCGGCTTTGGACTTGGGCTGCGTGCGAGGCGCGGGCCTTGAAGCGTTCGATGAATTTCATTTCCTTGGCGAGCATGGCCTGCTGGCGTTCGAACTGAGCCTGCTGCTGCTTTTCGCTGAGTGCGCGCTGTTCGACATAGAACTCGTAGCCGCCGCTGTAGGTCGTCAGCGTACCGCCGTCGATCTCAATGATTTTGGTGACGATGCGGTCCATGAACTCGCGGTCGTGCGAGGTCATGAGCAGTGCGCCGTCGTAGCCTTTGAGGAACTGTTCGAGCCAGATGAGGCTTTCAAGGTCTAAATGGTTGCTCGGCTCGTCGAGCAGCATAACGTCGGGCCGCATGAGGAGGATGCGGGCCAACGCCACGCGCATTTTCCAGCCGCCCGAAAGTGCGCCGACATCGCCGTCCATCATTTCCTGGCTAAACGAAAGGCCCGCCAGGACTTCGCGGGCGCGGCCGTCGAGCGCGTAGCCGCCGAGTTCTTCGAAGCAGCCTTGGACTTCGCCATAGCGTTCGATGATCTGCTCCATTTCGTCCGCGCGGTCTGGGTCGGCCATGGCGGATTCCAGTTCTGCCAGTTCGGCGGCGATAGCGCTCACGGGGCCTGCGCCGTCCATGACTTCGGCAACGGCGCTGCGGCCCGCCATGTCGCCGACGTCCTGGCTGAAATAGCCGATGGTGATTCCGCGGTCGGTGTTGACTTGGCCTTCGTCTGGGTGTTCGCGGCCGGTAATGAGGCGGAAGAGCGTTGTCTTGCCTGCGCCGTTGGGGCCGACGAGGCCGATTTTCTCGCCCTTGTTCAGCGCAGCAGAGGCCTCGATGAAGACGATCTGGTGGCCATTTTGCTTGCTGATATTGTCGAGACGAATCATGGGTGTGCGTGCCTTGGAACTTGCTTTTGTGCTCTTATAGCGGTCTTGGGGAATATGGGGTTTGGTAAATTGCCGCTAGGCAACGGGCCTTAAGGCTGTGGGTCGCACCGAAGTTCAACGGGTGCCGGTTGTGGTATGAGTCCGTCGACGGAAGCGACGGATACGGACCCGATGACGATTTACGCTGCGACGGCTGAGAACATTCAACGTGCTGCCCGGGTAGTCTGCGAAGGCGGGCTCGTCGCGATGCCGACTGAGACGGTCTACGGGCTCGCGGGGGACGCAACCAATGGGATGGCGGTTGCGGCGATTTATGCAGCTAAAGGACGACCATCGTTCAACCCGCTTATCGTGCATGTGGGGTCGGTTGCGGCGGCGCGGACCGTTGTGGAGTTGGGAGTGGTTGGTGAGCGGCTTGCGGCGGCGTTCTGGCCGGGTCCGTTGACGCTCGTTGCGCGGGCACGTCCGGGGAATGGGATTGCCTCACTCGTGACGGCCGGGCTTGCGACGGTGGCGGTGCGGGTGCCGGGCCATCCGGTGACGCGGGCGCTGCTGGCTGCGTGCCGGTGTCCGCTGGCTGCACCGTCGGCCAACACTTCGGGACGGATTTCGCCGACGACAGCTGCGCACGTGGCGGCCGATTTAGGTGACCAGCTTGGGATGATCTTGGACGGTGGCGCGTGCGGTCATGGTCTTGAGTCGACCATTGTGGATGTGTCGGGCGAGGGTGTTGTGCTGTTGCGTCCGGGGGCGATAGCGGCGGAGGCGATCGAGGCGGTCTCAGGTGTTGTCTTGCAGCGGCGGGCGGTGGATGAAACTGCGCCGAGCGCGCCGGGTCAGTTGGCGAGCCACTATGCGCCGCGGGCGCGAGTGCGGTTGGGTGCAGTCAGCGTGGAGCCAGGAGAAGCGCTGTTGGCGTTTGGAAGCGGGGCTATAACGACTGCGGGGCCGGTGTTCAATTTGAGTGCGTCGGGGGATCTGGTCGAAGCGGCGCAGAATTTGTTTGCAGCGCTCCATGAGTTGGATGCGAGCGGGGCTGAGACGATTGCGGTAATGCCGATTCCGGTGGAGGGATTGGGCGAGGCGATCAACGACCGGCTGGCGAGGGCTGCAGCGCCGCGAGGGCCGCTTCGCGACTAGGACTGCCGCGCTAAATCGGCTCGTCGTTGCTGGCGTCGTGGGGCGATGACGGGAGACCCCGAACCCGTCCTTTTTCGGAAGATAGCAAGGGTTGGCTATTTTTGGCGGTTGGGCCAATAGCGGTGGTCGATTTTGGACATGCAGCTTCGCCATTTTTTGCTGCAGTTGGTGCACGTGAGCGAGGTGCTAGAGGGGCGCGTGCGGCCCAAACAATCAGGGATCTCGTTGTGGCAGTCGATGCAGGCGCTGGTCCACTTCTGGCAGGCTGTGGATTTGTTCGTGGCGGAATTGGTTTGTTCGCAGCGGGTGCCGCCGTATTTGAAGCAGTACGACGGTTTGCCGATGCGGCAGGCGTAGACTTCGGCGGTTGCCGGCTGGGGAACGGCGAGGGTCGCGAAGGCAAGGATCAGGGCGGCGAGGAAGAAGCGCATACGGGGCTCCTGGGGTTTACAGACCTAGGTATAGCGCTGGGGAGAGAGGATGTGTGCTGAAATCTTGAGGCGAGCGGAGTGAACCTGTTCGCTTGATTGGGTCCAGGCCAACACCTGGATGACGAAAATGGGGGAGTTTGTTTCAGTCGGCGCGGCGGTCTTTCGTCGGGTTCGATTTGGGGTTCGGCGATGGTATGGGTAGGGTAAGCGGCACGGCTGATCTGTGCCAAAGCTCCTCATACCTCTATCGAAGGCTAGAACGATGCCGAACGACACGTTGCCGCTCAATCCGCCGTCCGCCGAGGTGATCGCGCGGTTCGTTGCCATTGTCGGCCGCGCTTATGCGATCACCGATCCGGCCGATCAGGTGGCTTATCTCAAGGAGTGGCGCGATCTTTATACGGGGAAGACACCGGTAGTGTTGCGGCCCGGCTCGGCGGCGGAGGTCGCAGCGATCATGAAGGTCGCACATGAGGCTCGTGTTGCCATTGTTCCTCAGGGGGGGAATACGGGGCTCGTCGGCGGGCAGATTCCTTTCGAGGCGGGGACCGAGGTGGTGTTGTCGCTGTCTCGGCTGAATAAAATCCGGCATGTCGATGCGACCGGCACGTATATGGTAGCGGAGGCCGGTGTGACGCTGCTTGCCGCCCAGCAGGCTGCCGAAGCTGCGGGGCGGTTGTTTCCATTGAGCCTTGCGTCGGAGGGTAGCTGTCAGCTCGGCGGCGTGATGGCGTCGAACGCTGGCGGCGTTGGCGTGCTGGCGTACGGCAACGCGCGCAATCTGGCGCTGGGGTTGGAGGTCGTGCTGGCCGACGGGCGGGTGATCGAGGCGTTGCGTGCGCTCAAGAAGGACAACACCGGATACGATCTGCGCGATCTGTTCATCGGGTCGGAGGGAACGCTTGGGATTATCACGGCGGTGTCATTGAAGCTGTTCCCGCGCCCTGCGGAGAAGGCGACGGCTTTTGTGGCGCTTGAGACGATTGAGGATGTCGGTGCGCTGTTTGCGCTCTCCGAAAAGGCGGCGGGGTCGAGCCTCACGGCGTTCGAGTTTTTATCCGATCTTGGATTGCAGATGGTGCTGGACTATACGGCGGGCGCGCGGTCACCGTTCGCTGAGAAGCATCCATGGTATGTGCTGATGGACGTATCGGGCGGACGGGCGGACGGCTCGTCGGCGGCCATGCTTGAGGGGTTGCTGGGCGAGGCCGTCGAGGCGGGTGTCGTGTGCGATGCGACGCTCGCGCAGTCGTTGGCGCAGGCGGCGGCGTTGTGGCGATTGCGGGAGCATTTGTCAGAGGCGCAGAAGCCGTACGGGGGCAGCATCAAACACGACATCTCGGTGCCGATTTCACTTGTGCCGCGATTCATCCGGGAGGCGGCACCAATTGTCGAGCGGGTGTGTCCGGGGGCGCGGCCAGTGCCGTTTGGGCATTTCGGCGACGGCAACGTGCATTACAACGTGACCCAGCCTGAGGGGGCGGATCGCGCCGCCTATATCGCTGCGTGGCACACCATGTCCGACCCGGTGCATGCGTTGGTCGTGTCGATGGGCGGTTCGATTTCCGCCGAGCACGGGATTGGAAGGCTTAAGCGCGATGATCTGGCGGCGGTGAAAAGCGCAGTCGAGATGGACGTCATGCGGGCGATCAAAGCGGCACTCGATCCGAGGGGCGTGTTGAATCCGGGGAAGGTGGTTTGAGGGCGATGGGGGCTTGTTGGTGAGGTTTGCGATTTAGTGAAGCGGCTAACTCCACCCCCCTATCATGGCTTCTCGATGAAGGTGCTGGCGATGAGGGAGCAGAGGCGCTTCATGACCAGGAAGCCGGATTGCGAATCTTTGTCGAGGATCGCTAAAAGCTTATCGCCTTTGATGGATAGAATTTTTGCATTTTCCAGGCATTGCGCGCTGCCGATGCGGTTTGGATGTTCGGGCACCAATGCAATCCAGCCGAAAATCATCGAACGTTCCATTACGCGCTGAACATTCAGAAAGCCTAGGCCGGTTTTGCCTATGAAGGTCACAATGCCATTGACAAGAATGTAAACATTGTCCGCCTTATCGCCGGCTTCGTAGATGAATTCTCCTTTGTCAAAATCGATTTCTGCGACGATCATTGAGATTTCCGCCAGCGTACTGTCCGTGCACCCTTGGAACAGAGGGATGTGGCCGAGTATGTCTTTGAGTTGATCGGTTTTGATCATGTTCAAGTTCCTGATTGAGACCTGCCAGAGCACCTCCATTCTTTTGCGCTGTCTCGAAGGCCCGTTCCAATTCACGGTGAGAATGTGTCATTAGGCCGGGGCTATCTGCGGTCCTGGGTCTGCCTGGGCGGATCACGGCGTTGTGAACACCGACTTATCCCCGCGTGGTGGGCCTATGAGAGGTTGGTCGGGTCTTGTTTCATGAGGGTCTGGCGCGCGTGCTGGGTGTTTTGGGAAGCAAGGGGTTCGTGCGGATCCGGTACCCATCAGCTGGACCGGGTTTCGATTGCGGTGAGGGAAGCCTCACGACGATTGGTCAAGGATAGGCCAAACGGCAGTCAAACGGCTGTGCGAATCGCGGGTCAGGATTTGCTGCTGAAAGGCGGTGACGGTCCATATCCCCATTCTTTGAAAAGGTGAGACCGCCGGAGTGATCCGGGCCTGATCGGCACCCTCGTATTATCGCTCCGGGCTTCAACGCTGCGGGGATTTTGGTGCGTGTGTTGGATTGAAGGAGTGATCATAGGGCGTTTTGTCTGTCTCATGAGAGCAACGATGAGCACGAACACCGGCCTCTCCCTCGTGCTAGGCTCAAGCCATCATCAGAGGAAACCCTCGCCACGCTATTCCGCCAATGACATCGCCCGCGCTCCCCACAAAGCCCCGCCGCGCCCGCAAACTGGATGCGCTGGCAGAGCACGACGACCTGCTGCCCGCACCGTTCCTGGCTTGGTTTGCGCAGCGCGGCTGGCAACCCCGCGCCCACCAATTGGCGCTGCTGCAAGCAGCGCTCGACCGCCGCTCGACCCTGCTTATCGCGCCCACCGGAGCGGGTAAAACGCTGGCTGGCTTCTTGCCTAGCCTCGTCGCCCTTTCCAAACCGCGCGCTGAACGCAAAGGCGCTGGGCTCCACACACTGTACATCTCGCCGTTGAAGGCGCTGACCGTGGACGTTGCCCGCAACCTCGAAGCGCCTTTGACCGGGATCGGCCTCAAGATCAGCCGGGAAACCCGCACCGGCGATACGTCGGTTGCCCGCCGCGCCCGCCAACGTATC
>JANOVN010000177.1:0-5360 GCA_031417455.1 Hyphomicrobiaceae bacterium
ACGAAGAATTTCATGGGTGGTCTTGTCCTTGTTGGTCGTGTCTTAGATTAGCGCTACCCCCACCCCGGCCCGCCCCACAAGGGGGCGGGGGAAGACGGGGGCATTCCTCGTGCATATGTTGCGACCTTCGCCCCGGCCCTCCCCGCAGGTGGGAAGGGGGAAGGAAGGAAGCGTCGATTTCGTCGTCTGTAGTACCCCTCACCCCGACCCTCTCCACGTCGATGCAAAGCATCGCTTCGCGATGACGGAGAGGGGGAAGAAGGCGAATTCCCTGCGCGCACCTCGTCCGCTCTTTCTGCCTTCGGTTTGCCGCTTGAAACGCGCTAGATGAGCGCTTCGCAAACAGCTGATTCGCACGGCGAACGGAAGCAGACCGCCTTGGATAGCCTTTTCTCACGGGTGCAATCAACTGACGCTTCACGTGAGCGCCGCGTGCGTGTGCCGGTGTTGCTGCCGGTGGCATTGGATCAGACCTACGATTACCTGCTGGAAGCGGGCTTGCAAGTGCCGGACCCTGGGTCGTTCGTGATGGTGCCGTTTGGGCAGCAGAGCCGGATCGGGATCGTCTGGTATCAATCGGTGGGTGTGGGGAAAGCCGTCACTGATGCTAAAATGAAGCAGATCGACAGCGTGCTGGATGTGCCGCCGCTGCCGCTGATTTCGTTGCAGTTTTGCGAGTGGATCGCGAAGTACACCCTCGGGCCGCTGGGCATGGTGGCGCGGATGGCGATGAGCGCGCCGGCGGCGTTCGATCCGGTGCGCCCCCGGTTTGGGGTCACGATTGTGCCGGGTGCGCCGGTGCTGGCACGCATGTCGCCAGAGCGGGCGAAGGCACTCGAGATTGCAGCCGATGGGCAGATCAGGGCCAAGTCGGCGCTGGCGGCGGAGGCTTACTGTTCGGCGGCGGTCATCAACGGATTGGTGGCGGCGGGGCAGCTCGCGGACGTGGTGATCCCGGAAAAGCGGTTTCCCAAGCCCGATCATGCGCATCACGAGGCGTCGTTTGGCGAGCATCAGGGCCAAGCGGTGCATTTGCTGCGGGCGGCGGTGGAGGCCGATGTGTTTTCGGCGACGCTGCTCGATGGCGTGACCGGGTCGGGCAAGACGGAAGTTTATTTCGAGGCGGTGGCTTCGGCGTTGAAGGCCGGGCATCAGGCTTTGATATTGCTACCGGAAATTGCACTGACGAGCCAGTTCATGTCGCGGTTTGCCAAGCGGTTTGGGTGCCAGCCGGTGGAGTGGCATTCGGCGCTGTCGCCGCCGGAGCGGGGGCGGATATGGAAGGGTATCGCGACTGGAGATGCGCGCGTTGTCGTCGGGGCGCGGTCGGCGCTGTTTTTGCCGTTCACCGATCTTGGGCTGATCGTGGTCGACGAAGAGCACGACGGCGGGTTCAAGCAGGACGACCGGGTGCATTATCAGGGCCGCGATATGGCCGTGGTGCGGGCATCGCTGGGCAAGTTCCCGGTGGTGCTGGCGTCGGCGACGCCGTCGATCGAGAGCCATGTGAATGCACGGACGGGGCGGTATCGGCATATCGTGCTGCCGGGGCGGTATTCGGGTGTCGAGATGCCCGATATCAAGCCGATTGATTTGCGGACGTCGCCGCCGGACCGGGGCAAGTGGCTGTCGCCGCCGTTGGTCACGGCGGTGACCGAGACGCTGGCGGCGGGGCGGCAGACGCTGCTGTATCTGAACCGCCGGGGGTATGCGCCGCTGACGCTGTGTAAGAAGTGCGGTGAGCGGTTTCAGTGTCCGCAGTGTACGGCGTGGCTGGTCGAGCACCGGTTCAAGAGGCGGCTGAATTGTCATCATTGCGGGTTTTCTTTGCCGATTCCGGAAAGGTGCCCGAAGTGCCAAGAGCCGGATTCGCTGGTCGCGTGCGGGCCAGGCGTCGAGCGGGTGGCGGAGGAGGTCGCCGAACGGTTCCCGGAGGCGAAGGTTGCGCTGTTGTCGTCGGATTTGATCCCCAGCCTCACGGAGATGAGGGCGGTGATTGCACGCATTGAGGCTGGTGAGTGCAATATCATCATTGGCACGCAGATCGTGGCCAAGGGGCATAACTTTCCCGATCTGGCGACGGTGGGGATTGTCGATGGCGATCTGGGACTTGCTCAAGGTGCCGATCCAAGGGCTGGCGAGCGGACGTTCCAACTTCTGCATCAGGTGACGGGGCGAGCGGGACGCATGGCGATCCGTGGGCGGGGGTACGTGCAAACGCATAGTCCGGCGCATCCGGTCATGGCGGCGATCATCTCGGGCGATCGCGAGGCGTTTTTGGAACAGGAGATCCGGACGCGGCAGATCGGGATGCTGCCGCCATATGGGCGCTTGGCGGCGCTTGTCATTTCAGCGCGGGACAAGGAGTTGGCGGAGAGGGCTGCGCGCGAGATCGTGCGGCATGCGCCGGTGTCTGAGCGGATCGAGGTGTTGGGACCGGCGGAAGCGCCGATTGCAGTGGTGCGCGGGCGGTACCGGTGGCGGATATTAGTGAAAGCGCCACGGGAAATGGATATTCAAAACTATTTAAGGTTGTGGATGTCGTCAATCCCACCCGTTAAAGGCGATTTGAAATTGAGCGTCGATATCGATCCTTATAACTTTCTGTAAAGACATTCTGACGTATCGTTTCATTACGGGATTAATACCAGCCCGCAGAATTGTTGCCTCTTCGTTCGACAGGCTGCGGGCTGGTATTCTCTTTGCTTTGCGCGTCATCGCTCTGCGATGCTTCGCATCGACGCCGCGTCGATCTGAAAAATCGCCTGCGGCGAGGCAACCCCACGCGCGGCGAACTATCAAATGGTTCGACTTTCATTATTGCCGCTACAGCGCTGAATCTAAAATATCACTCACTCAACCAAGTAAGTTCATGAACGGACTACGCTTTTTTACCGAACACATGTAGTGGTCGCGCAAAGAAGCGTGTGCCGAATATTGATGTAAATACCAATCCAGGGGATTGAAATGAAGGCTTCGAAGGGCGCAGTCGTTATTGCGGGACTTATTGCGATAGGCGGAATTGGGGGCGGCATTGGCGCGCCCGCGATGGCATTCGACTGGAGCCAATTGCTGGGCGGGACCGGCATATGTACGAAGGACTGCACGGTCGCTGGTGCCGAGGTTGATGATGCGGCCACGATCAGTGCGCGCGCGAAGATTGGAACGGGCCCGGCTGCGGGGCTGGCGTCGGACCGCCGGGTGATTTCGGACGTGGCCGAGGTTGGTCGGCTCGACAACGGCATCAAAGTCTATTCGTTCAAGTACCTCTGGGAAGACAAGGTGCGCGTTGGCGTGATCGCGCAGGACCTGGCCGAGCGCCCGGATACGAAAGCTGCGGTGTTGACGCTGGCGAATGGGTTGCTTGGGGTCGACTATGAAGCGCTTGGGTTGCGGATGGCGAGTGAAGCGCAGTGGAAGCAAGCAGGGATCGCGTCATTGAAGGCTGATTTCAAGCCGGTGGCGACGCGTTCGGCCAAGCTCGATGAGCCGGTGCGGCTGTTCAACAAGCGCCCTGGTCAATAGGCGTCCTGGTCAATAGGCGCTCGGGGATGTCCGCACTTTGTGCTTGAAATTTGCATAACGATAAAAACCGGGGCGCAAGCTCCGGTTTTTTTGCGTTGGAGCAGGGCGTTCAGCGCGCTGAACTTTTGTCTTGAAATTCCCTGCGGCATTGAGACAGCATTGTGTCGACCGGGTTGAAGGTCGAATAGACCCGTGATAGAGGACCCCAACCGAGACGTTGGTCGCTCTGTACAGGGCGGCGGCGCTTCGCGCATTTCCAAGCATATCAGGACCGCTTTAAAAACGGTCGCACGTTCCTCTCACCTTGCGAGACGAGATTTCCGTGGCAACAGACGAAACGATGACAGCAAGTGTCGCTGGGCGGTATGCTTCGGCCTTGTTCGATCTGGCGAAAGAGCAAAATGCCGTGGCGGCCGTTGAGGCCGACCTTGGCAAGTTCGATGCCCTGCTCGGCATGAGCGAGGATCTTCGCAATCTGGTGCAGAGCCCCGTGGTATCGGCTACTGAGCAAGGCAAGGCGCTTGCCGCCGTTCTCGCGAAGGCTGGTATCGGTGGCACGACGGCCAACTTCGTCGCGCTGGTTGCCAAGAACCGCCGCTTGTTCGTGATTCCGCAGATGATCGCAAATTTCCGGACGCTGGCCGCCAAGGCTCGCGGGGAAGTGACCGCCGAAGTGACGTCGGCTCAGCCGCTCACCGACGCGCAGACCGCCGCACTCAAAGAAAGCCTGCGGGCGAGCGCTGGCAACAATATCATCTTGGCCACTAAGGTCGATGCCTCGTTGCTCGGTGGGCTGGTGGTGAAAATCGGCAGCCGCATGATCGATTCCTCGCTCAAGACCAAGCTCGCGAACCTCTCGGTCGCGCTCAAGGCCGGGGCGTAAGCAACACTTCGCTGTGGTGGCCGATGGCTGCCGCAAAATGACAACAACCGTTTGAAACGTACCAGATAAGGGCAAGCCGATGGACATCCGGGCCGCAGAGATCTCCGCCATTCTCAAAGACCAGATCAAGAACTTCGGCAAGGACGCCCAGGTTTCTGAAATCGGTCAGGTTCTGTCCGTTGGGGACGGTATCGCCCGCGTGCACGGTCTCGATAAGGTGCAGGCCGGGGAAATGGTCGAGTTTCCGGGCGGCATTCGCGGCATGGCGCTCAACCTCGAAGCCGATAACGTCGGCGTCGTGATCTTTGGCGACGACCGTTCGATCAAGGAAGGCGACACCGTCAAGCGCACCGGCGCGATCGTGGAAGTTCCCGTCGGCAAGGGCTTGCTGGGTCGCGTGGTCGATGGTCTGGGCAACCCCATCGACGGCAAGGGTCCGATCAAATCGGACAAGAAAATGCGCGTCGACGTGAAGGCGCCCGGCATTCTGCCGCGCAAGTCGGTGCATGAGCCGATGGCGACCGGCCTCAAGGCCATCGACGCTCTCATCCCCGTCGGACGCGGCCAGCGCGAATTGATCATCGGCGACCGTCAGACCGGCAAGACGGCTGTTATTCTCGACACGTTCCTCAATCAGAAGGCGGTCAACGCCGGGACCGACGAGAAGGCCAAGCTGTATTGCGTGTATGTCGCAATCGGCCAGAAGCGCTCGACGGTGGCGCAGTTCGTCAAGGTGCTCGAGGAGCGCGGCGCGCTCGACTACTCGATCATCGTGGCGGCCACCGCGTCGGATCCAGCGCCGATGCAGTATCTGGCACCGTTCACCGGCTGCACGATGGGCGAATATTTCCGCGACAATGGTATGCACGCCGTGATCGCGTACGACGATTTGTCGAAGCAGGCCGTTGCCTACCGCCAGATGTCGCTGCTGCTGCGCCGCCCGCCGGGCCGC
>JANOVN010000178.1:0-8891 GCA_031417455.1 Hyphomicrobiaceae bacterium
TTGAAGTTGGTTTCGATGATGCCGGCGCGACCACCGCCGACGCCTGATGCGTAGGAGAGGAACAGGTCATGCGCGTTGCCGCTCTTGTCCTGATGAATGGCGATGAGGCAGGGCACGCCGCCGCCGCGGGCGTACTCCGAGCGTACCGTGTGGCCGGGGCCCTTCGGCGCGACCATGCCGACGTCGAGATCAGCGCGCGGCTCGATCAGATTGAAGTGCACGTTGAGGCCGTGCGCGAACATCAGCGCGGCGCCCTTCTTCATGTTGGGGCCAAGGTGCTCGCGGTAGATGTCGGCCTGCAGTTCGTCCGGCGTCAACATCATCATGACGTCGGCAACCTTGGCCGCGTCCGCGACTTCCATCACTTTAAGCTTCTGGCCTTCGGCCTTGGCGACGCCCGCCGAACCCTTGCGAAGGGCGACGATCACGTCCTTGACGCCGCTGTCACGCAGGTTCAACGCATGCGCATGTCCCTGGCTTCCGTAGCCGATGATGGCTACTTTTTTGCCCTTAATCAGATTGATGTCGGCATCACGATCATAATAAACGCGCATGGTTCTCTCTTTTTTCGGTCAGACATAAATGGTGCCAACGGCAACCAGCATCGAACCGGAAGTGCGATGAACTGGGGTGCGGTTAGTCGAGGGTGGCGGACACTACTCTCAGTTAGGCTTACATTTCAACGATTGTTGTCACTCCCCTCCCCCTTAACGAGACGTAAACCCGGAACTGCTACTCATGAAGATCATCCAACTTTTTTCCGGTTAGCAGCCCAATGAAACGCTTGAAGCTCGTGACCGTTAGTCTTGCTACACTCAGCTTGGCTGCCTGCGGACAATCGGCACCCAAAGTTGCAGCGGTCGCAGCTCCCGTCGGCGTGTTCACCTCGGCTCAAGACTGCGCGGCAAGCGAAAAACTGGACCTGAAAGACTGCACCATCCTCATTCAACAGGTCGTCGCCGCCCATCAGCAGACTGCTAAACCCTATATTTCTTTGCGTCTGTGCGAAGAAACCGAAGGCGCCGACAAGTGCGAGCGCGCCGATCCTCAGACCTTCCGCCGCAGCCTGCTCGCCTTCCAGATCACATTCTCGAAGCCACCGGTTGCCATTCCGCTTTACCCCGCCAAGGAAAAAGGCGTCCTCGGCTTCATCACCTTCGACAAATCAAAGACGCTCCTGGCCGTCGACGAAATGATCATCTTCTCCCAGGATGCCAAGACCGTCGCTCAGGCCAACTTCGAGCCCGGCTGACGATCCCACCGGGCCATATCAGGCCGGCCCGCGCGCAATCGCTGCAATCCCCGTTCGAGACACCTCGACCAGCCCGACTTCCGTGAGCAGTCCGATGAAGGTCTCGATCTTCGACGCTTTGCCGGTGATCTCGAACACGAAATGCTCAAGCGACGTATCGACCACGTTCGCGCGGAAAATCTCAGCAAGCCGCAGCGCTTCGTTGCGCTTCTCGCCCTTGCTGACAACTTTCACCAGAGCGAGTTCGCGCTCCAGCGACACCCCTTCATTGGTCAAATCCCGCACGCGATGGACCGGGATCAACCGCTCCAACTGATGCTTGATCTGCTGGATCACAGCGGGCGTACCGCGCGTCACGATCGTAATACGCGACTGATGCTTCTCGTGCTCGGTTTCCGTCACCGTCAAGCTATCGATGTTGTAGCCGCGTCCCGAAAACAGCCCGATGACCCGCGCAAGGACGCCCGGCTCGTTATCGACCAGGATCGACAACGTGCGGTTGACTTCCGCCTGAATGATATTGGGACCAACGTAATGACTCTGCGGATTGGCATTGACCATGGCGCTATTGCTTCTTCTCGATCTGAGGATTTGGAGTTTTGTTACCGTTGCCAGGAAACACGATTTTGAGAAACACCGGCACGCCGTGCTGCTCGACCACGCCGCGCAACGCCAAGGCGTCTTCCGGCGACCGCTTATATTGCGCAAACGCGCTCGCGGCCCGGTTCTTGAACGATTGATCGATCTTTTCAGCGCTCGGCGCGCCGTTTTTTTCAAGCACCTCCTTAGGCACCCGCTCGTAAATCTGCACCAGCGTCTTGCTCACAATATAGTCTTGCGCGATGCAGCCCTCGAACGCCTTGGAATAAGCCGAAGCCAAGCCATGGGTTTTGTAGCACGCCGAGATGAAGCCGAACGCCTTCTCGACGCCCGCCTGTGCCTGCACCTCGCCGATCTGCTTGGCCGCACTCTCGACGTTGGCAATCCGGTCCCAACTGATGTCGCCCGCGCCACAAGCCGCGCCGCTTGCTGCGGTAAACGCTACGGTGACAGCAATCAGTCCTGAATTGCGAACTCTCATACCAGCATCTTGCCTTCCTTACCGATGGCCTTGCCGACGTCCTCGTCGGTCGCCTCGCCAAGCAGCATCTCGTTATGCGCTTTCCCCGACGGGATCATCGGGAAGCAATTGGCCAATTGCGCGACGCGGCAATCAAAGATCACCGGCGACTTGACGTTGATCATTTCCTTAATCGCATCATCAAGATCGCCAGCCTTCTCGCACCGCATCCCGACCCAGCCATAAGCCTCCGCCAGCTTGACGAAGTCCGGCAGCGCCTCTGTGTAGCTCTGCGACAAGCGGTTGCCATGCAAGAGCTGCTGCCACTGCCGCACCATGCCCATGTACTGATTGTTCAAAATGAACACCTTCACCGGCAGTCCATACTGCGTCGCCGTCGAGCACTCTTGAATGTTCATCAGGATCGAAGCGTCGCCCGCAATATCGATGCACAGCGATTTGGGATGCGCCACCTGCGCGCCAATGGCCGCTGGCAAACCGTATCCCATCGTGCCGAGCCCGCCCGACGTCATCCAGCGGTTGGGCTCCTCGAATCGGTACAGCTGCGCGGCCCACATCTGATGCTGGCCGACTTCGGTCGAGATGTAAGTGTCGCGATCCTTCGTCAGTTCATACAGCCGCTCAACCGCATATTGCGGCATGATAACATCGCCCGATTGCTTGTAGCTGAGCGATTTCTTCGCCCGCCAGCCATCGACCTGCTTCCACCAAGCCTTGTGCGCCACCTTATCCAACACCGGCGCCTTGGCCTTCCAGACCCGCAACAGATCCTCAAGGACGTAGGCGACATCGCCGACGATGGGAATATCCGCGCGCACGTTCTTGTTGATCGACGACGGGTCGATATCGATATGGATCTTCTTGGATCCCGGCGAGAACGCATCGATCCGCCCGGTGATCCGGTCGTCGAACCGCGCGCCGATGTTGATCATCACGTCGCAGTCATGCATGGCCATGTTGGCTTCATACGTGCCGTGCATGCCGAGCATGCCAAGCCACTGCTTGTCGGCCGCTGGATACGCGCCCAGCCCCATCAGCGTCGACGTGATCGGAAACCCTGTCAGCCGCACGAACTCGCGCAGCAACTGGCTCGCCTTGGGTCCTGAATTGATGACCCCGCCGCCGGTATAAAACACCGGGCGCTTCGCCGACGCGATCAGATCGACCGCATCGCGAATACCGCCAGCTTCCGGCTTGAGCTTGGGCTTGTAAGTTTTGTGCCCGATGTTGCTCGGGCCGACGTAGTTGCCGGTTGCGAACTGAATGTCCTTGGGAATATCGACGACGACCGGCCCAGGTCGCCCCGTCCGCGCGATCTGGAACGCTTCATGGATGATCCGCGCCAGATCGTTGACGTTCTTCACCAGCCAGTTGTGCTTGGTGCATGGCCGCGTGATGCCGACCGTATCGCACTCCTGAAACGCATCGTTGCCGATCAGATGCGTCGGCACCTGCCCCGTCAGACAGACAATCGGGATCGAATCCATCAGCGCGTCGGTCAACCCGGTAACGGCGTTGGTCGCCCCCGGCCCCGATGTGACAAGCACGACGCCAACCTTCCCCGTCGAACGCGCATAGCCTTCAGCGGCATGAACCGCACCGCCCTCCTGACGCACCAGAATGTGCTTCACCTGATCTTGCTGATGCAGTTCGTCATAGATCGGCAGCACGGCGCCGCCTGGATACCCAAAGATGTGCTCCACGCCCTGATCGGCCAGCGCCTTGATCACCATTTCGGCGCCCGTCATCTGCCGTGCCATGTCATTCTACCTTTCGCCAACCCGCTATTTTGCACCCGCACAATATGCGGTGCACACAGCGGGGTCAACAGCGACAAAATCGCAAAATAATAAAATAACCAACAGAACTTCGCATAAATTACAAAATTGCACGATCCCACGCAATCATATTGCGCTTAAGCCAGGTCATCTGCCGCTTGATGTACCTGCGCGTCTCGGCCTTAGCTTCGCCAACCGCCGCCTCGCGCCCCATTTCGCCGCGTTGATAGCGAAGCAATTGCGGCACGCCGAGCGCCCGCATAGCAGGCAACGCCGAATCGAGCCCCAACGCACCCAGCGCCGCAACCTCCTCCAACGCTCCGCTCGCCATCATCGCATCAAACCGCTGATCCGCGCGGGCAAACACCGCCTCCCGCTGCGGCAGGATCACGATCCTTTCGCAAGCCTCAGCCCCAATCACCGGCGTCCCCGCCGTCTGTTGCCAAACCGCCAACGACGTCCCCGTTGCTTCCAAAACCTCCAACGCCCGCGTCACCCGCTGCGGATCCGACGGCCTGAGCTTCTCGCCCATCACACGATCACGCGCCACCAAAACCGCGTGCAATTCAGCAGGTCCAAGCCGCTCCGCCTCCGCCCGCCAATGGGCTCTTACAGTGTCCGGGATCGGCGGCACCGGAGATAACCCCTCCAATAGCGCCATGAAATACAGCCCAGTCCCGCCCACGATAATCGGCCTCAACCCATCTCGCTTGGCCCGCGCCAATACCTCGGCCACATCAGCCACATATCGCCCCACCGAATATGCCTCGCACGCTGACACAGACCCATACAGCGCATGGGGCACCGCCGCCTCGTCCTCAGCCGTTGGCCGCGCCGTCACCACCCGCAACTCGCGATAAACCTGCATGCTGTCGGCATTGACAATGAGGCTCGGCCGCTCAGCGGCCCGCGCCATCGCATACGCCGACTTCCCCGACGCCGTCGGCCCAGCAATAAGAAGCGGTGCTAACATTCCATCTTGAGTCCTAAAAAGAAGGGGAGCTTGAGGGTCTCCCTCAAACGGGGCCCCGGGGCGGTAGCCCCGAGTCTTTAACGAGCGGCGGTAGCCCCGAGTCTTGAGCCCCGAGTCTTCAACAAGCGGCAGTCACCGCGCCCGCCCCTCTGCCAAATGCACTTCAAGCGCCGCCGCCGCCCGCGACATCGCAAAACAAAACACCCAGAACACGATCCCGGCGAACACATAACCCGTCACCGCAGTCGCTGGTGAAAACCACTTGGCATCCGACGTCACGGCTTGCTGCACCACGCCGAGCAAATCGAACAAGCCGATAATCAAAACCAAACTCGTATCTTTAAACAGCGAGATATACGAATTCACGATTCCTGGAATGACGATCCGCAACGCCTGCGGCAGGATGATAAACCGCATCTTCTGGACGCCCGTCAGCCCCATCGCGTCCGCTGCCTGAAACTGCCCTTTGGGGATCGCCTGCAACCCACCCCGGATCACCTCCGCCATATAGGCTGCTGCAAACAGCGCGACCCCGATCAGCGCCCGCAACAGCTTGTCGAACGACACCCCCGGCGGCAGCACGAGCGGCAGCATCACGCTCGCCATGAACAGCACCGTGATCAGCGGCACCCCGCGCACGATCTCGATAAACCCGATAGACAGCCACCGCACGATCGGCAGGTCCGACCGCCGCCCCAGCGCCAGCAGCGTACCCAATGGCAGGGATGCGACAATCCCCGCGCTCGCCACCACTAATGTGACCAGCAGTCCGCCCCACAAATCCGTCGGGACGTACGTGAGCCCAAATGACCCGCCCACCAGCAGCACGAAACAGACAACCGGCACCAGCACTGCCAACCCCAGCATCACAGCGCCCCGCGCCCGCAACGCAGGCCACGCCAACGCCCCGATCCACGCCAGGGCCAATCCGTAGACCACGAGCACCCGCCACACCTCGGAGTCCGGATATCGCCCGAACATGAAAGCCCCGAACTTATGTGTCACAAACGGCCAGCACGCTCCCACGCCCGAACCTGCGCACGCCCTCCCATCCTCGCCGACAAATACCGCCGACAGCACCGCCCAATCGACCGCCGCCCATACGCCCTTCGCCGCCAGCCACATCGCCAGCAAACTCAAAACGCTATTGCCCACCGACGAAAACAAATTCGCCCGCACCCAAACAACGGCTTGCTGGAACACATCCTTACTTCCCCCTCCCCCCCATCGCGCGAGCGATGCCATCCATCGACGGGGGGAGGGCCGGGGTGGGGGTCTCCCGATCTCACCCATCCTCACTGCTCCTTCAGCGCGACGCGCGCATTGAAGACGCCCATGACGCCCGAGATCGCCAACGACAAAACCAGATACATCGCCATCGTGATCGCAATCGTTTCGACCGCCTGATTGGTGTGGTTCAAGATCGTCCCGGCAAACACCGACACCAGATCGGGATACCCGACCGCCACCGCCAGCGACGAGTTCTTGGCGAGATTCACGTACTGGTTCGTCAGCGGCGGAATGATCGCCCGCAACCCTTGCGGCACGATGACGAACCGCAACGCTTGGCCCACATTCAAGCCCAGCGCCGATGCCGCCTGCCGCTGCCCCACGCCAACGCTCTGAATCCCAGCCCGCACAATCTCCCCGATATACGCCCCCGTATAGGTGACAAGCCCGATCACCAGCGCCATCAACTCCGGCAGCAACGCCAGTCCGCCCTCGACATTGAACCGCCCCATCGCAGGGACGTCGAACTGCAAGGGCCAAGCCAGCGAAAGCGCCACCACGCCCGGTATCAAAAGCAAGCCAAGAATAACCGCATCGACCAATTGCCATCGGCGCGCCGTGCTAACGCGAGCCCCGCGCATCAAGCAACCAGCACCAACACCCAGCACCAGCACCAGCAGTCCAGCCGCCGCGATCAACTGACCGCCATCCGCGACCACCGGCAAATACAGTCCGCGCTGATTGAGCATCCCTCCCAGCAGCTGCAGGCTCTCCCCCGGCGGCGGCAGCCGCAGCATCACACCGAAATAGACCATGAACAGCCACAGGAGCAGCGGCACATTCCGCACGATCTCGACATAGACCAATGCAATCTTCGCCACGATCCAGTTCGACGACAGCCGCGCCACGCCCAGCGCAAATCCCAGCACCGTCGCCAACACCGTCGCCACCGCCGCCACGAGTAGCGTATTCAATAGCCCGACCCAGAACGCCCGCGCATAGGTGTCGGTGTTCTTGTAGTCGATCAGCGCCTGGGAGATATCAAACCCCGCCGTCCGCCCCAGAAACGCAAACCCCGACGCGATATTCTGCTTCTGCAAATTCGCGACCGCATTTGCCGCGAGCCAACTGACGCCCCAAACCAGCAGCGCCACCAGCACCACCTGCAAAGCAACCCCCCGCCACTTTCGATCGTACACAAATTCCATCACCGGATCGGCGGCGCATACTGGAGCCCGCCCTCCGTCCACAGCCGGTTTTGCCCGCGCGCAATGGCCAATCGCGACCCCTTGCCCAAATTGCGCTCGAAGCTCTCGCCGTAGTTCCCCACCGCCTCGATGATCCGCACCGCCCAATCGCGCGACAGCCCGATCCCTTTGCCGAAATCCCCCTCCTCGCCGATCAGCCGCCGCACTTCCGGGTTCGCACTATTCCCTAGCGTCCGCACGTTGACCTTGTTGATCCCAAGCTCCTCCGCCCCAACCATCGCAAAATGCGTCCACCGCACGATGTTGATCCATTGCTCGTCACCCTGCCGCACGACCGGCCCGAGCGGCTCCTTCGAAATGATCTCCGGCAGCACGACGTGGCCCTCGACCGCGCCGAGCTTCAGGCGTTCCGAATACAAACTCGACGCATCCGTCGTAAACGCATCGCACCGTCCGGCGTCATAGGCAGACAAGCTCTCCGCGTTCTTGTCGAACACCACAACCTTGTAGGGCAGGTTATTGGTCCTGAAATAATCCGCCAGATTTAGCTCGCTCGTCGTGCCCGACTGCACACACACCGTCGCCCCGCCAAGCTGCTTGGCAGAGGTCACCCCCGACGCCTTCTTGACCATGAACCCCTGGCCATCGAAATAATTGATGACTGAAAACGTCAGCCCCTGCGTCGTATCCCGGCTCATCGTCCATGTCGTATTGCGCGCCAGCACATCGACCTCGCCCGACTGCAGCGCTGTGAACCGCTCCTTCGACGATAGCGGCGCATACTTGACCTTCCCGTCGCCGCCAAAGATCGCCGCCGCCATCGCCTTGCAGAAGTCGACATCGATCCCGGTCCAAACGCCCTTGTCGTCGGGCGCTGAAAACCCAGCGAGCCCGCTCGTCACGCCGCAGTTCAAAACGCCCCGCGCCTTGACCGCATCCAGCGTCGGTCCCGCATTGGCCGGCACCGCCATCGCAACATTGAGCACAACCGCCCAAATCCACCCCACCAGGGTCCGCATCGTTCCATCCGCCTTGCTCATCCATACCCGCCAACCATGCCCGACACGCCTGACGGTGGCAATCAATGTGCATCGGCACACCCACCCCGCGCACTGTTAACCGTCAAAAGACGTGCCCCACTTCCGCCGCCTCTGGCCGCTCGCAACCGGCACCCATCTCATGGCGACAAATCGCGCCCTAAAAAAACGACCTCGTGCCCGTTGAACGTCGCCGCACCGCGCTGAAAAAACTTGAGCCGCTCATAAAACGCGACGTTGCGCACACCTTTGCCAGTGACCACATGCACGCCCGGCAAGCCAGCGGCCCGGACCTGGGCGCAAAACGCCTCGACCAGCAAACCGCCAACGCC
>JANOVN010000179.1:0-4501 GCA_031417455.1 Hyphomicrobiaceae bacterium
GATCGAGCGTCTCGAGCAGGAAAAGAAGGCGCTGTCGGACGACATCCGCGACAAATACCTGGAAGCCAAGGCCGTCGGGTTCGACGTGAAAGCGCTACGCACGATCGTTCGGATGCGCAAAAAATCCAAGACCGAGCGTGAAGAAGAAGAGTCGATCCTCGACGTCTACCTGCACGCGCTGGGGATGCTCTTGGATACGGGCGTCGCCAACCACTACGAAAAAGCCGAAAACGAAATGCTCGACGCCGCCGAGTAGTTGGAAACCTAAAGGCGTAAAAACAGCTGAGGGTTCGGGAGCTGTGCTCCCGAATGGGTCGTAGGGCGATAGCCCTACCGCGCAGCGCCACGACAAACGCCGACTGTAGCCTAAACCGCCCGCAACCGAGACAGCGTCATGGTCGGGAACGCGCGCATGGAAAATTCGGTCGAGCTGAGTTCCTTGGTGCCAGCACCCGGCATCGGCTCGGGACCAACAAACCAGCCGCGCTGTTCGATGAACGGCAGATAGCGATCAGCGAATACGGCAAGCGACACCGCGATGGGGCGTTTGACCGACCAGCTCCCGGCGATGTTGTGGGCAGCAGCTTCCCGCGACGACCAAACCGGCAAATACTCCCTCCCGTCCTGGCGCTTCGACGGCAGCGATGCAGGGCCCGACGCGCTTTCGAGCAGCCACAGCGTTTTGCTGTCCCGCACGCCAGTCATGAATTGCTCGCCGCGTTCACGCCAGATGCGCGAAGCGAGATCGTCGGCATCGAGGATGGGATCGGTTGGTTCGGTGCTCCAGTCGGTGCCGACGAGGCAGCGGCGCTCCGACAGCATCGGCAACACGTCCGCAAGCAGCGAATCGAGGGTGATGTCGTGGACAATGGGATTTGTGGCGACGACTTCGGCCCAGCGATGCCCTTGCGCATGGCTCGACCAGAACAGCACCACGTCGCGGCTCGGATCTTGTTTGAACGGCACGCAAGCCCAGCCATCGTCTCCGGCCACAAACGAGATGCCGCCATTCGTCAAAACGCGCTTGATGAAGCGTTCGCGATTGGCAAGTTCGGGGATGCGATTGGGGTTCTGCATGAGAAAATTCGCCACAAGCCGATCATACTGAAAACGTGAAAGCCGAGCAGGCTGATACGACGGGGGTGAATCCGTGGCGCCGCGCTCAACGCAACATGAGCGCGCAGCGACCGGTTCACCCCGCCGTTACATAAAACTTTAAACAATCTTCGTTAACGAAGGGTTTCCAGCATCTTGGCCGACGCTTGAATCTCCAGCCAGCGCCGGTTGCGGCGGTCATGGGCCTCGTCGTCCTCGCCCCACGTCGAGATCTGCCAATCCTCATCGACGTGCGCCGCCCCCCACGCGGCATCCAGCCCGAGAGCGCCATGTTTGACGGCGAGCGCCAGCACGACCGAGCCCGTAATCGTCGTCATGACGTGTAGCGGCGCAATCTCCCACGCCGAACAGGTGTCGACCGCCCGTGCAATGGCGGCAAGCGTCGCAGCTGGCTGCGGCTTGTGAATGATACCCACCTGCGTAACGAATTTTGCCCCAAGCGCCTTGTCCGCCCAGCTCAGGATCAGATCCCATACTTGCGCCTGACGCTCGGCCAATGCGGCAGGTTCCGCCGCGCGATAACACAGCGCATCGCTGCCAGCAAATTCGACGAGATCGGCCCGCACGGCTATAAGGTTCGGCGTCACCGCATCGAGCGTTGTATTGACGATCCGCGTGATCGGCATCGTCGAGGGATCGATATGTTCGGTCTGCGCCTGCCATTCGGCAGCGATTGCCTCGGCCATGGCGCGAGTCGGCACGATCACTTGGGATTTTTTCGGCGTCTTGATGGGCCGCCCGTCGAGCAAAACCGCATACCCGCCCAGCTCTACAGGCGTGGTGGCGACGCTTGCATAAAACCGCTTGGGCAATACGACAGCCTCGCGCCCAAGGACCTTTTCGGCGCGCCCAAGCACTTTGCCAGCGGGTACAAGTACCTTTTCGGCGGGTGCATCGGCGCAGCGTCCAAGGTCGCCCGGCGTACGGGGTGCGTTATCGTTGGCTTCGTGTGACGTCATGGATGTCTTTCGCTCCCCGTAGTGCATGGTCCACCGCCGCGGTCATCTCGCTGTATGATGATAGAACGCGGCTGGCGCCTGATGCCTTCAAATCCGCAACATCATGATAGCCCCACGAGACGCCAAGCGCTGCGATCCCGGCCGCCCGTGCCATGTCCATGTCGTAGGTCGTATCGCCGATCATCACTGCTTGTCGCGGCTTTAGCGCCGTCTCACGCAGCGCTTCGATCACCATCGAGGGGTCTGGCTTGGAGGGATGTTCGTCGGCAGTCTGGATCGTGGCAAACATCCCGCTGAACCCTTCGCGTTCAAACAGCACATCGACACCGCGCCGCGACTTGCCTGTCGCCACGCCCAGCACCACATCGTCTCGCGCCGCAAACGCGGCGATGACCTCGCGTGCTCCTGGATACAGCGGCTCATGATTAGCCGGATCAAGCCGCAATGCCTGAAAACCCTGCTTGTAGGCTTCCGCGAGACGAATTGCCTCAAACGTGTCGACACCCACTGGCAGCAACCGCGTAACGGCAGGAACGAGCGATAGCCCGACGACGGAAAGAATATCGGCGCGGGCCGGCACGGCAAGGCCCGCACCCTTGAACGCGTTCTCCATGGCGGCGACAATGATGTGCTGACTGTCGACAATGGTGCCGTCGCAGTCAAAGATGATGAGTTTCATATTATGCCGTCTAACACAGAAATGGCGAAAAGGGATGCCTGCCAAGTGAACCATATTTCCCAGCGATTGCCGTGATTTTCAGCTTTCCTACATTGTCTTAGCTCCAGCGGCCGGCACCAGGAAGCCTGCGTCTGCCCACCCGCTTTCAAGCGCGTCCACGTTTGGACGGTAGCCCGAGCGCGACGCGTCTACCGCTCCTCGAACTTGTTCTCGTCGAGCCCCAGCATCTCCCAGGTCATCTTCATGTGCTTGGGCATCGGCGCTGTGACGTCGATCTTCCTGACGCCATCGGGATGCGGCAGGATCAGCCGCCGCGCGTGCAGATGGAGTTGCCCGTCAACACCGGCATCCGCCAGCACGGAGCGTCCCTCGTGCAACTGATCTTGATACTTCGGATCGCCCACAATCGGATGCCCGATCATCGCCATATGCGCACGCAACTGATGCTGACGCCCCGTCACCGGCTTCAAGCTTACCCAAGCAACCTTGTGCGCACATCGCTCGATCACCGAATAATGCGTGGTCGCGTGCATGGCGACATCCTGCTCGCCGGGCTCAGCCTTGCGCACCCGGTCCTCGCCTGCCGCATTGGTACCCTTGACGAGCGCGGCCTCGATCTTGCCCTGTAACGGCTTGGGTACGCCGTTGACGAGCGCCCAATACGTCTTGGCCGCACTCCGGCTCTGAAAGGTCTTGCCCAGTTTCGCCGCCGCTTCCCGCGTTTTGGCGACCAGCAGCACGCCGGTCGTATCGCGGTCCAGCCGGTGCACGAGCCGTGGCCGGTCGCCGAACCGGTCGGCCATCCCGGCCAGCATCCCGTCGATGTGGTGCCGCGTGCCGGTTCCGCCCTGGACTGCAATCCCAAACGGCTTGTTCAACACCAAAACCTGCTTGTCTTCATAAAGGATCATCGCCTCAATGGCGTCGCGGTCGGCCTTGCTCGACCCGGCGGCCTTTATCGCTGCCTGGAGCGGCGCGTTTTCCTTTTTCGGCAGCCGCACGACCTTGGGCACGCGGATCTGGGCACCGGCTTCCACCCGCTCCTTGGCTTCGACCCGTTTGCCGTCGACGCGCACTTGTCCCGAGCGCAGCAGCTTCTGCAGATACCCCTGGCTTACGTCGGGAAAATGCTGGCGGAACCACCGGTCGAGCCGTTGTCCGCCGTCGCCTGCCACCACTTTGATGGTCTCGACCTTGTCGTTTGTCTTGAGGCTCGCGCCCGCTTCTGTCGTCATGACCAAATAGCCTTTGCAAGCGCCAATCCGGCATACAGAGCAAGGATCGATAACCCGACCGATCCCGCGATGTAGAAGGCCGCAGCCGCTGTTTGTTTCGTTTCGATGAGGTTCGACACGTCCAGCGAAAACGCCGAAAACGTCGTGAACCCTCCTAGAATTCCAGTCGCCAGAAACGTGCGAACTTCGGCTGAATTGCCAAACCGCAGCGCCACCAGCGCAACCACGACGCCCATCGCGAAGCTGCCCGCGATATTGATCGCAAACGTCCACCACGGAAAGCCCATGCCGAGCACGCGCATCATGGCCATCTGCACGGCGTAGCGCAGACCAGCCCCGATCCCGCCCCCAACCGTCGCCAACATCAACAACCGCATGCCCGCTCGCCCATAAAATGCGCCAGCGCCGACCTATACGCCTCTATTGCTGCATGTGCAAAGCTCACACAGCGCCGCAATCCCCCTCTCGCGGCCAGTCCTTGCTGGTCGGCGCGCCGAAGAGGCGTCGGCGCG
>JANOVN010000180.1:0-2521 GCA_031417455.1 Hyphomicrobiaceae bacterium
CCACTCACTGGGTGGTAAAGGCCCCGGATCGGGCTCGGTCGCTGCGCTCGCGATCCCGTCCGGGGAAACAGTGAGAAGCAGGACTTGAGAGTGCGGAGCCTGTGGCGGAGAGACCGGATCGGGCTCGGTCGCTGCGCTCGCGATCCCGTCCGGGGAAACGGTGAGAAGCAGAACTGGAGGGAGCGGAGCCTGTGGCGGAGAGACCGATGCTTGAGCGTATGACTGCAAAGAGTTTGACGGGCGTTGGGGTCCGCCATGGGTTTTTTACGCGCGCGGGTGGTGTGTCGGCGGGGATTTATGCCGGGCTGAATTGCGGGTTTGGGTCGAGTGACGAGCACGAGGCCGTGGCAGAGAACCGGCGGCGGGTGGCTGCGTGTTTGTCGTCTTCGGCGTCGTCAATTTTGACGGTGCATCAGGTGCATAGCGCGACGGCGGTCGTGGTCGACCGGGATATTGCGCGGGCTGATTTGCCCAAGGCCGATGGGCTGGTGACCAAAACGCGGGGGCTCGTGATCGGGGCGCTGGCAGCCGATTGTGCACCGGTGTTGTTTGCTGATCATGAGGCCAGCGTGATCGGCGCGGCGCATGCGGGATGGCGTGGCGCGGTCGGCGGGATTGTCGAGGCGACGGTTGCGGCGATGGAGACGCTGGGTGCGCGGCGGGAACGGATCGCGGCGTGCGTCGGGCCGTGTATCAATCAGCGCAATTATGAAGTGGGCGAGGACTTCAAAGCGAACCTTGTTGCGAAGAATGCGGAGAATGCAGCGTTCTTTGTGAATGCCGGGGCGAGCGGGTTGCCGCATTTCGATTTGCCCGAGTTTGTGGCGGCGCAATTGGCAAAGGCGCGGGTCGCAACAATCGAGCGGCAAACGCCTTGCACCTACGAAAACGAATCACTTTTCTTCTCGTTCAGG
Organism: Hyphomicrobiaceae bacterium; assembly: GCA_031417455.1. Classification (GTDB taxonomy): domain Bacteria; phylum Pseudomonadota; class Alphaproteobacteria; order Rhizobiales; family Hyphomicrobiaceae; genus JANXVY01. The sequence goes on from JANOVN010000180.1 coordinate 915, forward strand.
CGGACGACGCACCGCAAAGAGCCCGATTATGGCCGTCAAATCTCCGCTATTGTGCTGCTATAAAGGCCATCATCCACAGAATTGGATGCCCGAAAGCTGGGGGCATACGTGTTTGACACGGGGGTATGGCCCGGCTGCATCTGGACAATCACCAAGGCTCTATCCTCTACTTGCATCGATATGGGTACCGGTTTGAAGTGTAGGCCGCAAAGTTTGTACGACGGTCACCGGAACGGCAGGTTCACACAGGGGGACGTCAGCATGACGACCAATGGAACTGCTGCGACGTGGCGGACGATTTTGCCAGTATTCGCAGTTACGACGATGATTTTGAGCGTGACGCTTGCGGGTTGCGAAAGCGGTTCCTCGCTGTTGGGCGGAGCCAATCAGCCTCCGTTAACGGTCGCCGATGCGCCGGTGGCTAAATCCGCCACGACGGTTGCCATTGCACCCGTGCTCGGCGTGCCGGACGCGACCAGCAAGCAGCTCGTGGCCCAGCTGTCAAACGGGCTCGACCCCAAGCGCTTTACGGTCGTCACGCTACCTGCTCAGTCGGTCGACTTTACGCTGCGCGGCTATGCGACGGCTGCCAAGGATACGGCGTCGAAGGAAAAGGGCGCGGCTAAGCTGTCTTACTTCTTCGACGTGATGGATAAGTCCGGCAAAAAGGTGAACCGGATCGCGGGCGACGAAGTGCTCGCGCCGACGGCGGCTGGTGTGGCTGGGGGCAAAGACATCTGGAATTCGATCACGCCGCAGATTTCGCAGACCGTTGCGACCAAGACGGTGACGGCGTTTTCAGCGTTCGTACCGGCTAACGGAAATTCCAATGCTGCTAATGTTGCATCGTCGGGAAGTACTGCGCCGGTGAAAGCTGCCGCAACGCCTGCCGATGTGGCGACGGCCAATGCGACGCGCTCGACGCCGACGCAGACCGGCAGCATAGACAAACAGCCGGGCGTCGTGGCGCTGGTTCCCAGCGTGACGGGTGCGCCGGGTGATGGCAGCCAAGCGCTATCGGCTGCTTTGCAGAAAGAACTGAGCCGGAACGGCATCGCGTTGTCGGAAGCGGCACCAGGTGCTCAGGCGTATCGCGTCGAGGGCAAGGTTACGGTTGGTGCCGACAAGGATGGCAAGCAGCCAATCGAGATCTCTTGGAACGTAAAGGACCCGCAGGGCAAGAAGCTCGGCACCGTGACGCAGAAGAACGAAATCCCTCAGGGATCGCTCGATGGCGCATGGGGCAAGACGGCGGATGCGGCAGCAGCGGCTGCGGCGCAAGGGATTATCAAGCTGTTCCCGGCGAAAACGACGCAATAATGTGGATCTAATAACTGGATTGAGATTCCGCGGCAAATAGGTCGATATAAACCGTTTAATGGCCCGGCTGGTTTACACCGCCGGGCCATCTTGCTACCTAGCCCGTCATCAGACCGTCATTTAGCTTTGGAACGGTTTTACACGGTGAGCCACTCGCTATTTCGCCAAAACCGGCCTTGGTTTCTTGTCTGCAGACCACACGCGACATCGCAAGAATTAACGTGTTTCCAGATAGTGCTCTTGTAACAGAAATGGAGAAGTTCCATGTCGTTCGACGCATCGGCTGG
>JANOVN010000181.1:0-5456 GCA_031417455.1 Hyphomicrobiaceae bacterium
CGGCGACGGCTGGTACATCAAGCACGGCGTCACGCTTTACAAAGGCGCAAAGGTCACCAAGATCGACCGCGCTGCCTGCACGGTCACCTCTGAGCACGGCATTACTGCTTCCTACGACAAGCTCGTCATCGCCACCGGCTCGATACCAATCATCATCCCCGTCCCCGGTCACACGCTCCCGGGCGTTCTCACCTACCGCGACCTCGACGACGTAAAGGCGATGATCCTCGCCGCCCAATCGCGCGGCAAAGCCGTCGTCATCGGTGGCGGTCTCCTCGGCCTCGAAGCCGCCGCTGGCCTCGCTGAACGCGGCATGGACGTCACCGTCATCCACCTCATGCCAACCCTCATGGAACGCCAGCTCGATGCTGCCGCAGGCCTCCTCCTCAAGCAAGCGTTCGAAGCGCGCGGCATCAAGGTGCTGACCGGCGCCAACACCAAGGCGATCCTGGGATCGACCCGCGCCGAAGGCGTTGAACTCGCCGATGGCCAAGTCCTGAAGGCATCCCTCGTCGTCATGGCCGTCGGTATCCGTCCCAACGCCTCGATCGCCAAAGACGCAGGCCTTGCCGTCAATCGCGGCATTCTCGTCGATGCGGCCATGGCCACCAGTGACCCCGATATCTACGCGCTTGGCGAATGCGCCGAGTTCGATGGCCAGGTCTTCGGCCTCGTCGCGCCCCTCTATGAGATGGCCAACGTCCTCGCCGCCCAATTGACTGGCAACCCAACAGCGCGCTTCATGCCCTCCGCCACCGCCACTAAACTCAAAGTCACCGGCATCAACCTGTTCTCGGCGGGCGACTTTGCCGAAAGAGCCGGCCGCGACGACATCGTCCTCGCCGACCCCGTGGGCGGCGTCTACAAGCGCCTGGTCCTCAAGGACGACCGTGTTATCGGCGCGGTTCTCTACGGCGACACCAGCGACGGTGCCTGGATCTTCGACACGATCCGCAGCGCTCGCAACATCGCCCCCATCCGCGACACCGTTATCTTCGGCCCAAGTTTCAACCTCCCCCAAGAGGTGCTGCCCCAAGATGCGCTTTCCAAAGACGCGGCAGACGCACCGATTGAAGCCCCGCCTGAAGCAACCCACGACGCCCTGAAGGCCGCATGACCAAACCCGCCCCGGTTCCCGTCCGCACCACCTGCCCATACTGTGGCGTCGGCTGTGGCGTGCTCGCCACCCCGCGCCCCGACGGCACCGCCGATATCAAAGGCGACCCGGCTCATCCCGCCAACTTCGGCCGCCTCTGTTCGAAAGGTTCAGCGCTCGGCGAAACCTTGTCCTTCGACGACCGTCTGCTCTATCCAACGGTCAACGGCACGCGCGCCACCTGGGACGACGCCCTCACCCTCGTCGCCAGCAAGTTCGCTGAAACGATCGCCGCCCATGGCCCCGATAGCGTCGCGATCTACGGCTCCGGCCAGCTCCTGACCGAGGACTACTACGTCGCCAACAAACTGATGAAAGGCTTCGTCGGCACGGCCAATATGGACACCAATTCGCGGTTGTGCATGGCATCGTCCGTTGCAGGCCATGTCCGCGCGTTCGGCTCTGACACCGTGCCGGGAAACTACCAAGACCTTGAAACAGCAGACCTCGTCGTCCTCGTCGGGTCAAACCTCGCCTGGTGCCACCCGGTCCTGTTCCAGCGCCTTGAAGCCGCCCGCCAGACACGCGGCACCAAAATCATCGTCATCGACCCGCGCCGCACCGCTACCTGCGAATTGGCCGATACGCATCTGGCGCTCGCCCCCGGCTCCGACGTCGCCCTCTTCAACGGCCTGTTCGCTCACCTAGCTGATAGCGGGCGCTTCGATCACGCTTATGTCAAACAGCATACGACCGGCATCGAAAAAGCGCTCGACGCAGCCCGCGCGACGCCGTTCGCCAAGATTGCCAGCATCACCGGCCTCACCCCCGCCGAACTCACCGCATTCTACGACTCCTTCGCCACGACCGAACGGGTCGTCACGATCTACAGCCAGGGCGTCAACCAATCGAGCGCTGGCACCGACAAGGTCAACGCCATCATCAACTGCCATTTAGCCACCGGCCGCATCGGTCGCGAAGGCATGGGCCCGTTCTCCGTCACCGGCCAGCCAAACGCCATGGGCGGCCGCGAAGTCGGCGGCCTCGCCAACATGCTCGCCGCCCACATGTCGCTCGACGACGCAAACCACCGCCGCATCGTCGCCGATCTCTGGCAAGCGCCAAACCTCGCCACCAAGCCGGGCCTCAAAGCGACCGAAATGTTCGCAGCCGTCGGCGATGGCCGCATCAAGGCCATTTGGATCATCTCGACCAACCCCGCCGATAGCCTGCCGCAGGCCGACGCCGTGGTCGCAGCCCTCAAAGCCTGCCCCTTCGTCGTCGTTTCCGATTGCATTGCCAAGACCGACACGACCGCCCTCGCACACGTCCTCCTCCCAGCTAGCGCCTGGGGCGAAAAAAGCGGGACAGTCACCAATTCCGAGCGCCGCATCTCCCGCCAGCGACCCTTCATGGCAGCCCCCGGTGAAGCCAAGCCCGACTGGTGGATTATCAGCGAAGTCGCCAAACGCTTAGGGCACGCGCAAGCCTTTGACTACGACGGCCCCGCCGCCATTTTCGCCGAACACGCCCGTCTGTCGAGCGCTGGCAATCACGGCTCCCGCGACTTCGACATCGGTGCCTACGCCGCCCTGCCAGCCGTCGCCTACGATGCCCTCGAACCGTTCCAGTGGCCACAAGCCAAAGGCCAAGCCCCCCGTGAAACCCGCTTCTTCGCCAGGGGCAATTTCTACACGCCTGATGGCAAAGCCCGCGCCGTCCCAACCCCCTATCGTGCCCCTGCCTCGGCCACCAACCCCGCCTACCCGCTCGCGCTAAACAGCGGCCGCGTCCGCGACCAGTGGCACACCATGACCCGCACGGCCAAAACCCCGCGCCTCATGAGCCACATCTACGAACCTTTCGCCGAAATCCACCCCGCCGACGCCAAATCAGCCAACCTCACCCACGGCCAGCTCGTCACCGTGAGAAGCCCTCACGGCTCGGTCGTCGTCCGCGCCGATATCACCGAACGCCAACGCCGCGGCTCGGTCTTCGTCCCGATGCACTGGACTGACCAGCAAGCCAGCGGTGCCCGCATCGGCGCCGTCATGGAGGCAGCCATCGACCCCGTCTCCGGTCAGCCCGAACTGAAGCACACCCCGGTAGCCATCGCCCCCTTCAAAACAAGCCACTACGGGCTGCTCGTTACTGCGCAAAAACCAACCCTCGACACCGCCTATTGGGCCGTGACACCCGTCAAAGGCGGCTGGCGCGCCGAACTCGCCTGGACGGTAGAACCCTCCGATTGGTCAGCTCTTGCAGCCCGCCTGCTGCAACCCGAAGCCTCGCCGTCCGGCCTCATCGCGTATCGCGACCGCGCTAGCGGCCAGCACCGCTTCGCAGCCTTCGACGGCGTCGACCTCATCGGCGCACTTTTCATCGCCCGAACGCCCATCGCCGTTGGCCGCTCCTGGAGCGCCGAACAACTCCAGGCGCGATTTGCTACCTCAGCCCAGAAACAACGCCTTCTCGCTGGCCGCTCAGCCAGAGCCACTGCCGACCACGGTCCGACCGTCTGCGCTTGCTTCGATATCGGCGCAAACCAGATCGCCGCCGCCACCACTCACGGCGGCTGCACCACGGTCGACGCCATCGGGGCGTGCCTGAAAGCCGGCACCAACTGCGGCTCCTGCCGCTCCGAGATCAAACGCATCCTCGACACAGCCATGGCCCCAAAGTCGCTCACGCTGACGGGCTGACATTGTGGCGATCTGGGAGATTGTGATCGACTTTATAATGGGTTTCCAAAGGCGTCACGCCTTTGGTGGAGGTTTGGAGGCAAAGCCGCCAACTTCATCTCAACACGCGCCGCCGTTCGATCAATGCACGTTCGCGCAATCCGCATCCATCGCCTGCTTCTGCTCAAGCGAAGCCGGCTGATTTCGCCCTGCCTGATAGTCCACATGCCGCTGTAGGCACTTGTCAGCGAGTGACGGCCTCGCAACCGGAGCATCCTCGGTCACCTCGACGGCGCGCGGCTTCTTGCGCGCCACAGATGATGTCTCAAGAACTTTGTCGGGTGCGGAACTGCACCCGCCGACCATCACCAAAATCCCAACCACGCCAGCCGCCGCCAATGCCTTTGAAATGTTCGTCATAGCTTTTGTCTCGTTTTCGCTTGCGGCCCGCGACGCGAAACGACGCTTTTCCTCGGGCAAATTCAATTCCGCAACAGCATCTGATTTGCGCAGTCCTGTCATCCCTAAAAACCGCCGCACCCGCCCCATTCCAGCATTGTCGGTGGTTAAATCGTCCCAAACTGTCTAGATCAGGCCACTGTCCACCTCGTCGCCGTCCACGCCGGACATGAGAAAACGCACATGATCAATGACGCGATCCCGAGTTTCCTCCTGGCGTTTTCGGCGCTGTTTTCGATTGTAAATCCCTTTGGCGGCGCCATTATCTACAGTCAGGTTACAGCGGACCGTAGCCACGCCGACCGCGTCGCGCTCGCATGGCGCATCGCAGCCTATTCCGCAGTCGTCATGCTGACCGCACTCTGGGCGGGCGCGCCGATTCTGAGCTTCTTTGGCATCAGCCTCGCCGCGCTGCGCATCGCGGGTGGCCTCGTCGTCGCGGCCCGCGCCTGGGAACTCTTGCTCGGCCCCGAACAGCAAGAAGACCGCAAACAGGAACAGGCCGCCCCAGCCGTCGCGCACACCGATGTAGCCTTCTTTCCGCTGACTATGCCCTTCACCACCGGGCCCGGCACCATCTCGGTCGCCATCGCGCTCAGTGCCAACGGACCAATCGTCGGCGCAACTAACGCCTCGTTCATCATCGGCGCCTCGCTCGCAGCCATTGCCGTAGCCGTATCGGTCGGCACCTGCTACGCCTCGGCTGACCGCGTCGTCGCCTTGCTCGGCAAGACCAGATCGCGCGTCGTCTCCCGCCTTGCGGCGTTCATTCTGCTCTGCGTTGGGGTTCAAATTCTGCTGCTAGGCGTCCAAGACGCCGTCCGCGCCTTCGGCCTGCCTCGGGTTTAATGCCGCGCGCAAGCAAAAAGAACAACGCGGGTGGGGTTGGTGGGGCAGCCGCGCGCAAGCAAAAATAACAACGCGCGCGGGGTTGGTGGGGCGGCCGCGCGCAAGCAAGAGAGGATGGAGGCTCGACCCCGGAGTTGAACCGAAGATGCTGAGCGTCGCACCGCGCATCCGTGACCGATCCACCATCGAGCCATCCTGCCCGCAGATATGCGGCCCAAATCGTTGCCATCCAGTTAAGCCAAGGCGCCACCCGCGCCGGGCAAACAATGCGTGTCACGCCCGCAATGCAGCGGAGCGACCGCAATTTAGGCAGCGAGTGCCACGTCATCGAAAAGTCCGCATCGACGCCGGAGCGCGACTAGCGCGCGAGG
>JANOVN010000182.1:0-5334 GCA_031417455.1 Hyphomicrobiaceae bacterium
GCATCGACGGCTTTACCCGCCAAACCCAGGCCCAAGCTTCGCTCAACTGGAAAGGCGACGTCCCCCGTCTTATGTTCGGCGGCAATACCGGCGGCGCTGGCTCCCCCCAGTTCCCCCTGGTGATCCCCCTCCAAACCGACAAGTAATACCAGCGGGCATAAGTTCTGACTTATGCGCGCTGGTATCCCCGCGTGGTGTTGCCTCGCCGCAGGCGATCTTTCAGATCGACGCGGCCACGCGCAGACAAAGGAGAATACCGTCGCGCAGCCGACGAACCAAAGAGTCAGAACTTCTGCGCGACGGTATAAGCACGCTCACCAGCGGTCGGCTCTTCCCCCTCTCCTCCTGGTGTCTGCACTTCCCCCTCTCCCCCTGGGGAGAGGGCCGGGGTGAGGGGTGCTAGCTTGTTTGTTCCATTGAATGTACGTGCGCCCCGCCTAGCCCTTCTTAAAATTCGGCATCCGCTTCTGCATGAACGCTGCCACCGCTTCCTTAAACTCCAGCGACTTGAGCTGTCGGCCAAACACGCCCACTTCCTCGGCAATCCGCGCCTCGACCGTCCCCGTGCCAGAGTTTAACAACCGCCGGCTCGCCAGCAACGCATCCGGCGGCAACGCATCCAGCTTGTCGGCAAACGCCCGCGCCGCATCTAGCTGCTCGCCCTCGGCGACCACCCGCGATACGAGCCCGATCCGCAGCGCTTCATCCGCCCCGACCGGTTCACCCAGCAACATCAGCTCGGCAGCCTTCAACCGACCCACCGCACGCGGCAGCAACAGCGAACTGCCCGCTTCCGGCACCAACGCGATCTTCACGAAATTGAACGCAAGGTTCGCACTTGGCGCTGCCACCACATGATCGCAATGCAACAGCAGCGTCGCCCCGATCCCGACGCATGGGCCTTGCACCGCCGCGATCATGACCTTCGACGTCGTCGAAATCGCCTTCAGGAATGAAAGCACCGGGCTATTCGCATTCATTGGCACCGACAAGAAGTCTTGCAGATCGTTGCCCGAACAAAACCCAGCCCCTCGCCCGGCGAACAGGATACTCACCACCTCAGGTTCAGATTCTGCTGCAAAGATAGCCCGCGCCATCGCCGCATACATGTCACCGGTGATCGCATTTTTCTTGTCGGCCCGGTCGAGAATAATCTCAAGCGACGCGCCCCGCATAACAATCTCGACGAACTCTGACATGAATTCTCTCCGCTCAAGCTATCGCCTCACATGACACTTCCAGTCACGTGAACGCAACACTCTGGCAAGTCTTGATGTCAGGCGCCTGCCCTTAAGGCGAAGCACAAATCTTACCCGCGCACGGGCGGTCCAAGAAAAACTTCCGGCGGCGCGGGTTCAGCGAAATGATAGCCCTGCAAATAATCGATTCCCGCAGCCGTCAGGTACTTGGCCGTCGCCTCATCGCCGACCCACTCGGCAACCGTCTGCATATTGAACACCTTAGCCAGCTCGACCATCGACTTGATGAAGACCTGATCGCCCTTGTCGTGACAGACATTCCTGACGAACGACCCGTCGATTTTGACGAGATCGGCGTTTAAGAGCTTGAGGTTGCGGAAATTGGTGTGGCCGACGCCGAAATCGTCGATGGCCGCCTTGCAGCCCAGATCCTTGATCGTGTCGACAAACACCATCGTCTGATCGAGATCGTGAAGCGCCGCCGTCTCGGTAATCTCGATCGTCAGCCGCCCGGTGATCTGCCGACTCCCTCCAGTCAACCGGTGCAGCGACACCAGCCAATCGTTATCGCTCGACGTAAGGCCCGACACATTGAGCGCGATGTGCAACTGCGGATACCGGTTGAGCAGCCCAACGGCCAGCTCCAGCGTCCGCAAATCGATCAACCGCGATAGACCGAGCTGTTCGGCAATCGGCATGAAATCACCAGCCGACACCCGTGTGCCGTCCGGCGTGATCATCCGCAGCAGGCACTCATAATGTTCAGGCTTACCGGTCGTCGCGCTGACCATCGGCTGCAATTCGAGCACCATCCGCTGCTCGTCGAGCGCGTTGATAAGCGTGTTGGCCAGCGCGGTATTGCGCCGCCGCACTTTTTCTTCTTCAGGCCCCAGCTCATACGCAACGAAACTATCGAGCCTCCGCCGCCGCGCCCGCTCAAGTGCCTGAAGCGCGCAAGCCATACCCTGCTCTGCCGTCATCGAGGCATCGCTAAACCCAATGCCGCCGATGGAAATTGTCGCCGCAAGCTTGACCGCCGAAGTGGGCACCGGCGCACCGCGCACCACCGCCATCAACCGGTCGGCCACGATTCGCATGATCCCCGGACCGCAATCGTTGAGCACGATCCCGAACTTGTTCGACGCCGTCCGCCCGATCTGATCGCCAGCGCGCAAGTGGCGTTTGATGAGCTTGGCCACCTGCGCCAGCATTTCATCGCCCGCGCCAAACCCGAAAGTTTCGTTCACGACATCAAGACCGTTCACCGACGCCAGCAGAAAAGCGACAGGCTTGCGGGTCGTCACCGCATTGGCAATACCCGCCTCGAGCACATCGATCAGCGTCGCGCGGTTAAGCTGCCCGGTCAGTTCGTCATGCTCGCCGCGATAGCGCAGCCGCTCGTCTTGTGCATACTTATCGGAAATCTCGCGAATGACGCCTTGCGCCAACACCGGCCGCCCATCGACGCCCGGCCACCAGCAACCCTGCTCCTCAAGGTAGAGCGCCACGGCCTCCGTGCGTCCGCGTGGATGAAACCGGTACTGCAGCCGGTAAGGTATGCCGACCCGGCTCCCTTCGAGCCCCTTGGGGCAGACCATCGCCTTCCGCCGCAGCCCCACGGACTCTGGCGCAATTCTGAGCTGAAACGCAGCACCCGTCGCAATATGGCTGATCTGCGAAACCTTGAGTAGGTTCGCGCCATGCTGATCCCAAGTGATCGCGTCGCGCGCAAAATCCCAGGTAAACGCAGTCTCTCCCGCAAGCTCCATGATTGCGGACACGTCGAGCCGCGGCTCTGTTGCCCCAGTCACGCTAGACGATCCCGCGCGCAGCGGCTTCTGATCGAGAGATCGTGAGAACTCAGTCACCGGGGCTCCTGTTGCGGTCGCATCGCTTTCAGAGGTATGAAACCACAGATAAGAGTCAAAATGCGTTAATGAGGTCGAAATTTAAAAGATACGTCAAATTAGAATCAACAAAGTGTTGATGAAATGCAAACGGCCAGCCCTCGAAAGGACTGGCCGCTGTAAGGTCTGCATTGACAGCAAACCCTTAATTGTCGCCGCCGCCAAACGACACGTCGCGCTTGGCCACCCGGATGCCGATCGTGTACCCGGCGATCACGTCGATGACGGTCGCAAACAAGATAATGAAGAACACCGAGGTTGCCGCCTTCGGAACCAGTAGAAACTCGATCAGGGCAACGATCATGACGAGCATCGACAGCGCATGATCGACCAACGACGATGTCGAGGTATAGGTCGATTTCAAAAGCTCGATAAACAACATCAGCAGCGTGATGATGATCAGCAGATCGCCCCAAGTAAACACCCACTTGACCGGATTATCGGGCAAACGACCGCTCGGCATCGGCAGCGAGAAGATCGCCTTATTCAAATCGATGCCCGTGAGAGCAATGACGTTGTAAAGAATAAAAGCGACCGCAATCAATGGGATGGCGCGCAGCGTCATTCGTCTCTCTCCAGTCGTTCGGTTTGCACGCGGTCACCGACAGCGGCGGAGCAGGATGCCCGCACCGATATATACACGCGACTATGACTTCGCCAATACTTAGTCAGAAAAGACCGAGACATAGCCAGAAAAGCCAAAGTCAGGAAAGACGAAGATCAGGGCGGTCCCAATCTGGTCGGCCTGATCAGACGTCAGCCTTCACATCAAGGATCTGGCGGCCATTGTACATGCCCGTCTTCAGATCGATGTGATGGGGACGGCGGCGATCGCCGGTCTTCTTGTCTTCAACGTGCACCGGCGCGGTCAGCGCGTCGTGCGAACGGCGCTGATTGCGCTTCATGCGCGAAACTTTTTTCCTTGGAACTGCCACGAGTCGTACTCCTTAGCGTCAATCTGTGCTTGTTTCTGTGCCGCTCTCCACGCCAGCCTTGCAGCTTGGTTGAAAACAGCAACACCGGGGCACGAACCGCCTATTCAGCGGGTGCCGTCCGGTGTGTTGGGTGCTTCTATACTCAACCCCGGCGCAAAACGCCAGAACGAAAAACATGAGAAGTACCGCCGATGTAAAACACCCCTCACGTCAATCCTATTCGCAAACGCCCGTGCGCCATCCTCTCGCTGAACGTGCGCTGCCGCCGGTCCGCCGCGAGAGTCCACGATCGGTTCCTTTACTGCCCAAAATAAGCTGCAACCGCTCATCCCCCGTTAATCCGCTGTCATAGGCCGCATTCAGCCTTTTTGGGCGGCCCAGAAACCGGCTTCCGACTGCCTTCAAAACGTCGGCGGTCTCCCCGAACGCATTTAACGAAAAATCCGCCGTATGGCGCGCCGGAATGCCGATCTGACGCGCCTGACTAAAGCTGTCATGCCCAGCCCCCATATACATAATCAGCCAGCCGTCTTCGCGCTGTTTCCGGTCGAGCAGCAACTTTAGCTGATCGCGCGTATACTCCCGCGACGCATTCTCAAGTCCGTCCGTCACAATCGCCATAATCCGCCGCTCGTCCTTTCCCGTCAGGCAATCGACGATCCCGACGCTGTACCCAACCGCATCCAGCAGCGGCGTCGCCCCGCGCGGCTCGTATTCGTCGAGCGCCACATCCGCGCACGCCGAGACCGGCACTCGGTCACGAATCGTATCAATCCCCTGGCTGTCGAACACGACCACGCTCAACCGCGCATCCATGCTCTTATCGTTGCGCACGTGCCCCAGATAGCGATTGACCGCGGACACCGCGTCGAACCGCGCATGCTCCATCGACCCCGACCGGTCGAGCACCATCGCGATGTGAACTTTGTGCACCATTGTTGTTCCTATCCGTTGTTATGACGGCCCAAAATCCGGCGTAAAATCAAAACTGACGGGCCAACGTCTAGCGGAAGCCAAGGGGCCAAGTTGTGACCATGAGGTGGCAAAATTAGGCAAGAATGTCAGAGACTTGGTTCGAACACGGAACAGCCGCAACACACCGCAGTCGTTCGCAGCGTGACCACCTGCCGCTTGACGCTCTACGACTTTCAAATCATAGCTCATCGCCCCTGCACAATAATAGGACAGCCAGGTGAACAAGCGCCGCAATATCGGGCGTGCGCTGTTGCCGTACCATTGCCTCTAGCCAGCACGAAGTTGGGAAAACACATGCCGTACTCCGCTCGCCGCCCC
>JANOVN010000183.1:0-12536 GCA_031417455.1 Hyphomicrobiaceae bacterium
AACTTCACCGCCCGTCGTCGCAATTATTCAGCAGCAGCCGCCGGTGGCAGCAGCGGTCGTTCGGCTGGCTCTTCCGGTGGCGCAACAGGAAGCACCTCCGAATTCGTCAGCTCCACGTTGAGCCCGAGGGCCCGCATTTCCTTGACCAGCACGTTGAAGCTCTCCGGCACGCCAGCCTCAAACGCGTCGTCGCCGCGCACGATCGATTCATAGACCTTGGTGCGGCCAGCCACGTCGTCCGACTTCACGGTCAGCATCTCCTGGAGAGTATAGGCGGCGCCGTACGCTTCGAGCGCCCAGACCTCCATTTCCCCGAAGCGCTGTCCACCAAACTGCGCCTTACCACCGAGCGGCTGCTGGGTGACGAGCGAGTAGGGCCCGATCGAACGCGCATGGATCTTGTCGTCGACGAGATGGTGCAGCTTGAGCACGTACTTGTACCCGACGGTCACCTTCCGGTCGAACGGCTCACCCGTTCGGCCATCATGCAGATGAACCTGCCCCGACGTATCAAAGCCCGCCGCATTCAGCATCTGGTTGATGTCGGCTTCCCGCGCACCGTCAAACACCGGCGTTGCCACCGAAACGCCCTTGGTCAAGTTCTGCGCAACCAGCACCAGATCGCTTTCCGAAAGCTTGGGATCGATTTCGCCGTTGACGTAGATCTTGGCGATCGTCTCGCGCAGGTTCTTGGCATCGTGACTTTCGTGGAACTTCTGCAGCGCCTCGTCGATGATCCGGCCCAGGCCACGGCAGGCCCAGCCCAAGTGCGTCTCCAGGATCTGCCCGACGTTCATGCGCGACGGCACGCCCAGCGGGTTCAGCACCACGTCGACATGCGTACCATCTTCCAGAAACGGCATATCTTCACACGGCACGATGCGCGAAACGACGCCCTTGTTGCCGTGACGGCCAGCCATCTTATCGCCCGGCTGGATCTTGCGCTTCACGGCGACGAAGACTTTGACCATCTTCATCACGCCGGGCGGCAGCTCGTCGCCGCGCTGCAGCTTGTCGACCTTATCGACGAAGCGGCGCTCGAGGCTCTTCTTGGCGTCTTCGTATTGTTTACCGATAGCTTCGACGGCACCCATGGCCTTCTCGTCGGCCAGACCGATTTCCCACCACTGCGAGCGGGGGATATCGGCGAGAATTGCTTCGTCGACCGAGGTGCCCTTGCGAGCGCCCTTTGGACCCTTGGCAACTTCCTGCCCCATCAAGGCTTCCTTCAACCGCGCGAACACGTTGCGGTCGAGGATCTGGAGTTCGTCGTCACGGTCCTTGGCAAGCCGTTCGATTTCTTCACGCTCGATCGCCATCGCACGTTCGTCTTTTTCGACGCCGTGGCGGTTGAACACGCGGACTTCGACAATCGTCCCGGCGACGCCTGGCGGCAGACGCAGCGACGTATCGCGCACGTCGGAAGCCTTTTCGCCGAAGATGGCGCGCAGCAGTTTTTCTTCCGGTGTCATCGGGCTTTCGCCCTTGGGCGTGATCTTGCCCACGAGGATGTCGCCCGGATGCACTTCGGCGCCGATGTAGACGATGCCGGCTTCGTCGAGGTTCTTCAGCGCTTCTTCCGAAACATTGGGGATATCGCGCGTGATCTCCTCAGGCCCGAGCTTGGTATCGCGAGCCATCACCTCGAATTCCTCGATGTGGATCGAGGTGAAGATGTCGTCGGAAACGATCCGCTCCGACATCAAAATCGAGTCTTCGAAAGTGTCGCCCATCCACGGCATGACCGCGACGAGCACGTTCTTGCCGAGCGCCAGATCGCCCAAGTCCGTCGAGGGACCGTCGGCAATGATTTCGCCTGCCTTCACGCTGTCGCCCACATTCACCAGCGGTCGCTGGTTGATGCAGGTATTCTGGTTGGAGCGCTGGAATTTGCGCAGCCGGTAGATGTCGACGCCCGGACGCGACGGATCTTGTTCTTCCGTCGCACGGATGACGATACGCTGAGCATCCAGCTGATCGACGATTCCCGTGCGCCGCGCCGCAATCGCAGCGCCTGAATCGCGCGCCACGATTTCTTCCATGCCGGTGCCCACGAGCGGAGCTTCGGCGCGGATGAGCGGCACGGCCTGACGCTGCATGTTCGAGCCCATGAGGGCGCGGTTGGCGTCGTCGTTTTCAAGAAACGGGATCAGCGCGGCAGCAACAGAAACAAGCTGCTTTGGCGACACGTCGATGTAGTCGACCTTTTCGATCGGCGCGGGCAACACGTCGCCGCGATAACGGCAGATCGTGGTCTCACCGACGAGCTTACCCTTCGCATCGACTTCAGCGTTGGCCTGGGCGACGTAGTGGCGTTCTTCCTCGGCCGCCGAAAGATAGGCGACTTCCTTGGTCAGCTTGCCGTCCACAACCTTGCGGTAGGGGCTTTCGATGAAGCCGTACTTGTTCACCCGGGCAAACGTCGCCAGCGAGTTGATCAGACCGATGTTGGGACCCTCAGGCGTCTCAATCGGGCAGATGCGGCCATAATGCGTGGGATGCACGTCGCGGACTTCAAAGCCGGCGCGCTCGCGCGTCAGACCCCCGGGGCCAAGCGCCGAGAGACGGCGCGTGTGGGTGTTTTCCGACAGCGGGGTGGTTTGGTCCATGAAATGCGACAGCTGCGACGAGCCGAAGAATTCACGCACGGCAGCCGCAGCAGGCTTCGCATTGATGAGATCCTGCGGCATCACGATGTCGATATCAACCGAGCTCATCCGCTCCTTGATGGCGCGCTCCATGCGCAGCAGACCAACGCGGTACTGGTTTTCCATCAATTCGCCGACCGAGCGCACACGGCGGTTGCCGAGGTTGTCGATGTCGTCGATCGCCCCGCGCCCATCGCGCAAGTCAACCAGCGTCTTGATGACCGCGAGGATATCTTCGCGGCGCAGCACGCGCACGGTGTCTTCCGCCGTCGTTTCCAGACGCATGTTCATCTTCACCCGGCCAACGGCCGAGAGATCGTAGCGCTCGCTGTCAAAGAACAAGCCATGGAACAGATTTGTTGCCGTTTCCAGCGTCGGCGGCTCACCCGGACGCATCACGCGATACACATCCATCAGCGCTTCTTCGCTGTTGGAGTTCTTATCGACGTTGAGTGTGTTACGAATGAACGCGCCGATGTTGACGTGATCAATGTCAAGGATGTTGAATTCCTTGATCTTCTGATCCTTGATTTCGGCAAGCAACTTTTCGTCCAGCTCTTCGCCAGCTTCGGCGTAGATTTGGCCGGTCTCATAGTTGATAATGTCTTCGGCGAGATACTTGCCAGCCAAATCTTCCGACGAGATCAGCACTTCCTTCAACCCAGCTTCGGCAAGTTCGCGTGCCTTACGGGCCGTGACCTTCTCGCCAGCCTTGGCGATGACTTCGCCGGTCTTGGCGTCCTTGAGTTCAAACACGGGCGTGACGCCACGCATCTTCTCGGCAACGTACGGCAGCTTCCAGCCGTGCTTGCTGTCCTTGACTGGAACCTTACCGTAAAACGTCGACAGGATCTCTTCGTCGTTCAGTCCGAGCGCGTACAACAGCGTCGTCACCGGCAACTTCCGGCGGCGGTCGATACGCACGTACACGACATCCTTGGCATCGAATTCGAAGTCGAGCCACGATCCGCGATACGGAATGATACGGGCGGCAAACAACAGCTTGCCCGACGAATGCGTTTTACCGCGGTCGTGGTCGAAGAACACGCCCGGCGAGCGGTGCATCTGCGAAACGATCACGCGCTCGGTGCCGTTGATGACGAACGTACCGTTGAGCGTCATGAGCGGCATGTCGCCCATGTAAACATCCTGCTCCTTGACGTCCTTGATGGACTTGGAGCCGGTCTCTTCGTTCACGTCGAACACGATCAAGCGCAGCTTCACCTTGAGCGGCGCAGCATAGGTCATGTCGCGTTGCATGCACTCTTCGACGTCGTATTTCGGCGGCTCGAAGTCATAGCGCACGAACTCGAGCGTCGCCCGGCCCGAGAAGTCCGAGATCGGGAACACGCCCTTGAACACGGACTGCAGACCATGATCGTCCTTGCGGCCGCCCGGTGGCTCCTTTACCATCAAGAAGTCATCGTACGAGCTCTTCTGAACCTCAATGAGGTTCGGCATTTTTGCGACTTCCTGGGCCGACCCGAAGGTCTTCCGGATGCGCTTGCGGCCGTAAATTGTGTCAGCCATGTCCGCTCCTTTAAGCGGCGGGTGACGAGCCCGCCGTGGATGATGCGTCGCGGGCCGCCAAACCCGCGTCTTGCTTATTCTCACCGGTTGAACGGCTTACCGGAAAACCAAATGCACCTGTCGTCGTGCACTTGGTTCTCCGGAAAACCGTCGCTTAGTGGGAGCGGGGAGTGGAAGCATCGGGAGTTGGTTTTGACCCAACTCCCCACTCCCTACTCCCAACTCCCTCGCATTTACTTGACTTCGACGACCGCACCTTGGTCTTCGAGCTGCTTCTTGATCTTGGCGGCTTCGTCCTTGGACACGTTTTCCTTGACGGCCTTGCCACCAGCTTCAACGAGGTCCTTAGCTTCCTTGAGGCCCAGACCCGTCAGAGCGCGAACTTCCTTAATGACGTTGATCTTCTTGTCGCCGCCCGACTTCAAGTACACCGTGAATTCGGTCTGGGCTTCTGCCACGGGACCAGCAGCAGCAGCAGGTGCGGCCGAAACGGCAGCAGCCGCCGAAACGCCCCACTTTTCTTCAAGCATCTTGACGAGGTCGGCTGCCTGGAGGACGGTCAGCTTCGAGAGATCGTCGACGATCTTTGCGAGATCAGACATTGATAGTTTCCTTTACGATTTGAACCATTTGCAACGATGAGGGTCCCACCCGGGTACGCCTCGGATTTTTCCGCGTGACACCGGTCGCCCGGTGCCGCCCACGGCATGTCTCAACCTTCCGCCGGTACTTCGGCTGGAGCTTCGGCCGATGCCTTCGCATGAATGACGCGGGCAAGAGCTGCACCGGGTTCCTTGATCGTGCGCGCGAGTTTGGTCGCGGGCGCGTTGAGAAGACCGGCGAGCTTGGCTCGCAGTTCATCGAGTGAAGGCAGATCGGCGAGCGCTTTCACGCCCTTTGCATCAAGGATCGTCGAACCCATCGCGCCGCCAATGATGACCAGCTTGTCGTTGGTCTTGGCGTATGCGTTGGCCGCTCTCGCTGCAGCGATCGGATCCTTTGAGTAAGCCAACACGGTTGGCCCCTTGAAAAGATCGATGATCCCAGCGAATTCGGTATCCTTCAATGCAAGCTTGGCTAGGTTGTTTTTGACGACTTTCACCGTACCGCCGGCCTCTTTGACCTTCTTGCGGAATTCGGATGACTGAGCCGCCACCATGCCGTTATTGTGGGCGACAACGACCAGCCCGGTGTCCTGAAACACCTGGTGCATCGTCGTCACGAGCGCTTGTTTAGCAGCTCTATCCACGCTTGCTTCTCCTGATAAGCCTGATCCAAGTCGGACCAGGCGGGTTGCACCTTGCCGTTTCACCGCATGCACACATTGCGCGAGCGAAGAAAACGACGGGTTGTCTGTCCTGCCGCGCGCTTCCTTTAAGGAAACGGCACGATGCTGACCCAGAAGGTTCAAACCGTCATAAGCGCCAGCGAGCTGGCGCAAAATCTGGTTGTCGTCTTCTGTCTCCTGCGGGCCCCGTCTGGGTTTAATCGAACGCCTTCACGAGGAAGGCATCCGCGACCTGCAATCTCGGACAGTCTGACCGTCTCCACCCGAAAGTTGAGACGTCCAGCAATGACCGCAAGGCGACCCCCGCACGTGGGAACCGCCTCGCGGAATTCAAAACGCTTAGCCCTGCGCTGGCTGGGCGACGACGACGGTCGACGCATCGACCTTCACGCCGGGACCCATGGTCGAGCTGAGCGAAACCTTCTTGACGTAGTTGCCCTTGGCACCAGCCGGCTTCTGCTTCATCACCGCGTCAACGAACGCCTTGATGTTTTCGACCAGCGCCTTCTCGGTGAAGCTCGCCTTGCCGACGCCGGCGTGAACGATGCCCGCCTTCTCGACACGGAACTCGACGGCACCGCCCTTGGCACCCTTGACGGCGCCAATGACATCCATCGTCACCGTTCCGACGCGCGGGTTCGGCATCAGGCCGCGAGGACCCAGAACCTTACCCAGACGGCCAACGAGGCCCATCATGTCGGGCGTCGCAATACAGCGATCAAACGCAACCGTGCCCTTGGACACGATCTCGACGAGGTCTTCAGCGCCAACGAGGTCGGCACCGGCTGCCCTGGCTTCTTCGGCCTTGACACCGCGGGCAAACACCGCAACGCGCGCCGTACGGCCCGAGCCGTTCGGCAGGTTGCAAACGCCGCGAACCATCTGGTCGGCGTGCTTGGGATCGACGCCGAGGTTCATCGCAACTTCGATGGTCTCGTCAAACTTCGACTTCGCACGCGACTTGATGAGCGCCACAGCTTCTTCGATGCCATACGACTTGTGGGCATCGACGCCTTCATAGACGGCGGCCATGCGCTTACCGCCGACAAGGCGGACAGCTTTAACGTGTTCTGGTGACATCTTGGTCATGATTTACTCCACCACCTTGATGCCCATCGAACGGGCGGAGCCCGCGATGGTCTTGGCTGCCTGTTCGAGGCTGTCCGTGTTGAGGTCGGCCATCTTGGTCTTGGCGATTTCGCGCACCTGAGCCATCGTGACTTCGCCTGCAACCGTACGGCCCGGCGTCTTCGACCCACCAGTCAGCTTTGCCATCCGCTTCAGGAAGAACGACGCGGGCGGCGTCTTCATGATGAAGGTAAACGAGCGATCCGAGAACGCCGTGATCTTGACTGGAATCGGCGTGCCCGGCTCCATGTCCTTGGTCTTGGCGTTGAACGACTTACAGAATTCCATGATGTTCAGGCCGCGCTGACCCAGCGCTGGTCCGATCGGCGGCGAGGGGTTTGCCTGCCCCGCCTTCACCTGGAGGTTGATATAACCTTCAATCTTTTTAGCCATTGTCTCCCCTTGAGGATGATGGAAACACCCGCAAAAAACAGCGGACAGTCCCAGGGTTAGCGGTCAACGGTCAGCTCTGAATGTGAGCCTTCCTCCCGCAGATGAGGCCAAGGAACGATCCCCGGGCCGCACACCAGCGCCGCAAAGCGCCGGAATTCTTGTATCAGCTCGCACCTGCCATCTTTTCGACCTGCGTAAACTCCAGCTCGACCGGCGTCGGCCGTCCGAAGATCGACACCGCAACCTTGAGACGGGCGCGTACCTCGTCGACTTCCTCGACATGCCCCGAGAACGAAGCAAACGGACCATCGGCAACCTTAACCTGCTCACCGACCTCGAACGTGATCGTCGGCTTGGGCCGCTCGGCACCGTCCTTGGCCTGATTGACCATCGCCAGCGCCTGCGCCTCGGGGATCGCCATCGGCTTGTTGTCAGCACCTAAAAACCCGGTCACCTTCGGCGTGTTCTTAATCAGCACGAACGCCGGGTCGGTCATCTCCATCTTCACGAGCACGTAGCCGGGGAGCAACTTCTGCTCCGCCTCGACCTTACGGCCCCGCTTGATCTCGATGACGTGCTCGGTCGGCACCACGATTTCTTCGAACAGATGGTCCATACCACCAGCCTTTGCGCGCTCGCGAATGCTCTCGGCGACCTTGCGCTCGAAGTTCGTATAAGCGTGAACAATGTACCAGCGCTTTGCCATCTAAAGTGTCTTTCGTATCGCGCAACGCCAGAATGCGGCGCAAATCAAACCGTAACGCCCGAGTAAATTCCGACCGCGCTACTTTCCAAAGCTGAGCAGAAACTTCACAATCGTACCAAGCACCTGATCCGCCAGCATGAAAAACAGCGAGGCCATCGTGACCATGATCCCCACCAGCACGGTCGTGATCCAGACTTCCCGCTTCGTGGGCCACGTAACCTTGCTGACTTCGTGACGGACTTCGTTGACGAACTCGATCGGGTTGTAACGCGCCATCAGTCAGTCCTTCTTAAAACCTGCCACGGCATTGCTGCCGCAAACCTAAACTATACCGCCCAGAACCGTCGGATCCAGCACCCCAACCCCAGCGTGAGAGGCTAAACGCGCAAGAGGCGCCTGCCGTGCATCACTGCACAGCGCGCCCAAAATCGACAGCAATGGCAGGGGCTGGGGGGATCGAACCCACGACCTTCGGTTTTGGAGACCGACGCTCTACCAGCTGAGCTAAACCCCTTCGCTCGACTAAACCAGGTCAATCACCCATGATCGTGCAACACGCACAACACAAGCCTCCAGCTCCAGAATCAACCAAGCAGAGTCCGGTTCGTTATCCTAGTTCACAACGCTTGTCACGCACCAAAAGACAATCTTGTTGCATTGCGGCAAATTGCGGGCCAAAAAGCTGCAAATCAGCTTACCGAACCTCTTCCACGACCACCGCAGTGCCGTAAGCGAGCACTTCGGTCACTGCCGCCGCAATCTCGTTGGCATCATACCGCATCCCGATAATGGCGTTGGCTCCCACTCGGTGCGCTTCCGCCACCAGCAGGTCATAAGCCTCCTGCCTGGTTTGCTCGCAAAGCTTTTGATAAATCGAGATATTCCCGCCAAAAAAAGTCTGAATACCGGCCCCGATATTGCCGACCACGCTGCGTGAACGCACCGTGAGCCCGCGCACTATCCCCAGATGCCGCACCACGCGATAACCCGGCAAATCGTTCGTCGTCACCACAAGCATCGCATTCCCCTGGACTTGACCTGATCTAAACAACTCTTCAATGGACCCGGATAACCGCGGTGACAACCCCCGCCAGCGCACCAAACCAAAGCACCGCCGTCGCCAGCGCCTGAATACCGAATCCGAGCCCGCGCTTGTCGGCAGCCTTCGAATACCCCTGCAAATACATTACCCGGCCGATGATCCAAACAATACCCGCCAATGCAGCCCAAACATCGCTCACGTAGAGCGCAAACAACCAGAGTGGCGGCAACATGATCGGCATCCATTCGACCGTATTCATCTGCACGCGATACGCCCGCTCAAAATCGGGATGTCCCGTCGTCGCCGGTGCCTTGACACCCGTCGTACGCCGCGCCTGCGCCACCAAAAATCCAGTCGCAAACAAGAACAGGCAGGCCATCAACGTCACAAGCGCTGTGTAATGCGGCAAGCATTCCTCCCAATAAGGCAGATCCGGACTGCGTCCTAACACAATTCACACGATTGCGCGCGACCAAGCCGAGCGAGCCGCTATCCCAACCAGATAGCAACCCGCAGGGATAAAGTTTTCAACCCAAATTCAGACAACTTCCGCCACGTCGCTGAGATGGGGGTCAATCGGCAGCGGTAGACTACGCTCCGCTCCCGGCCAAAGTGCTTCTCCCTTGCGAACGCCGCCACCACCGGTAACCTTAGGGTCCTTGAATCCAAGTTCGCGAAACTTACCCTCGATGATGTCATTACCAGCCCAAGTCTCAAACCCGGTCAGCTTAACTGTTGCCCGGTAACGCTTGTTGGTCCGCAGTGTCAACGTCGCGCTCTCAAGGGAGCCAGGCGCATGATTTGCATTGAACTTGGCCCAGGAACGATCAAACAGCCACTTAAGCATGGTACGTCCTCCATTCTGAAATCGCCTGTCACAATCTACATATGCTTGGTCTGCAGTATCTTAGCCAACCGGCGAAGCGAAAATTCCAGGTCACTTAAAAACGGGGTCACACCGTCGCGAAATCAAAGCCCCATCATCCGTTTTCCTCAGTCGCCGCGCACCATCATAATCTAACTCGGTGCCTTCATCACACTGTTAATCTCGCGACAGCGCTACCCTGGTGTCCGCGCGTGCGCCAGGTCCGCCCATTGGGAGCAACATAGCGCCAATAGGCACTAACCAACCGCGCATGCCGATCAACACCCTACAGTGTTCAGTCTGTTTACAACGTCCGGCATCATCAAGGCCGTCAACTGCAGCGATGCGACAACAACCGCAGCGCTCACCAAATTTTGGAAACAAAGATTGGAGCGGGTGAAGGGAATCGAACCCTCGTATTCAGCTTGGAAGGCTGCTGCTCTACCATTGAGCTACACCCGCGTCGCCCCTTGCATACATGACTTTGTCTGCGCCGGGGAGTGTCAAAAGGCAATTCATACGTCAGCTCCCCACCAGCCCCACTACATCCAGCACAGCTGGATAAGCGCCACTGCGAAGCAGCAACTCAACGAGCGGCGCCGGCGCGAGCGCCGGACTCAAAAGTAATGGCCCCTTGGCCAGAACTTTTGAAACGAAAAGATGGTGGGAGAAGTAGGACTCGAACCTACGAAGGCGTAGCCAGGGGATTTACAGTCCCCCCCCTTTGCCGCTCGGGACATTCTCCCCACCTTTGAATCGCGCGCCCACGGGGACGCACCAAACAAAAACGCCCGGGCTTAGAGCTGCCCGGTGCGAACGCGCTTTATGATGAGCGTGGATGCCCATGTCAATTGGAAAAGAACCGCGCTAAACCCCCTGAACATGCTTTCACCAAGCGCCACCGCGCCCCGCTCAATCCCAAGAGACGATTAGTCGCCATGAACCGCCCCTTCGACACCAAACGCCCGCGCGGCTTTACCCCTCCCGGACGCCCCCAAAACCGACCGAAACGCGACGATGACGACGTGATCCGCTTGTATGGCTTGCATGCAGTGGAAGCAGCCCTCAACAACGAGGCCCGCTCCATCAACAAACTCATGATGACCGAGAACGCCGAAAACAAACTGGCAGATCTGGTTGCCAAACGCGGTGTCCCGCCCCAGCGCGTCACCCCGCGCGACCTCGACAGGTTGCTCGGCCCCGACACCGTGCATCAAGGCGTCATGCTCGAAACCGTTCCGCTCGAAGAACCCGAACTGATTGACTTAGCCGAAATCGCAGCAGGCGGCGGCGGCCCGGTCATCCTGCTCGATCAGGTCACCGACCCCCACAACGTCGGCGCTGTCCTGCGCTCGGCGGCCGTGTTCGGCGCTGCCGGTGTCGTCATGACCCGCCGCAATTCGCCCCCGCTGAATGGCACCCTCGCCAAATCGGCATCCGGCGCCCTGGAACTCGTTCCCGTCGTCCTGGCTCAAAACCTGTCTGGCGCACTGAACGACCTGCGCGACGCCGGCTTCACGATCCTGGCGCTCGACGGCGAAGCCGACACCCTGCTCGAAGATGAACCCCTCACTGGCGCGATCGCGCTTGTCTTCGGTGCTGAAGGCAAAGGCCTCCGCCAGCTCACCCGCACCACCTCGGACCGCCTCGTCAAGATCGCCACCGGCGGCTCCCTCAACAGCCTCAACGTCTCCAACGCCGCCGCCATCGCGCTTCACCTTGCCGCCATGCGCCGCCGGGGAAAGAAATAATCAGAGAAGCGCCGCCCAAAACGCAAAAAGCCGCCCGGTCGCCCAGGCGGCTTTTCAATTCCAAACGCAACTGGCGATCAATCGCAAATGGTCGGGCGGTAGCAACGATAGACGCCCCCACGACAGACCGTGTCGCCATAACGGTTTTCAAAGCAACGGCGGTCGCTCCAGCCGCATTCCTCGCGGCCCTTGTAGCAACTCGACCGGGCATAACCGCCCTCGCGAGCGCTCGCTGCTGCACCAAGGATTCCCAGCCCGATGATGCCAGCGGCAATGCCGATACCAACGCCGCGTCCGCCGCGCGCCTCAGCAGGTTGAACAGTGCTCAGCGAGAGGCCGATCATCGCGACCACGGCCATTACCATCGAAGTGAGTTTGTTGAACATCCAAATATCTCCAGCAGGCCGTCTCAGCGGCGTTATGGGAAAGAACTCGAATGACGCACAAACGGTTTGCGCGTCTTAAGATGCAATGTGGCTCAGATCATATGAATATGACCTGAACAGGCCTCGAACTTGGCAAACTCTGGACGATCACCACTGATGGTGGCGATGCTCGCCGTGATGCTTGTCGTGCCATTTAACGTGATTGTATCGTTTTTTGTTTGCGCCCCAGGCTTGATAGTACTTGGGGGCCGCAAAGTGGGCACGCTTCAGCGGCACGCAATGGCGCGGCTTCCAGTAACCCGAATTGTAATAGGGATAGTAACCGTTGGGCTGATAGCGATAGGCATACGGATCAGTCGTGCCATTCGCCAGATAATAGTGCTGATAGCGCGGATAATAGACCCAATGCCGGACGTTGCGGACGCCGACCCAGCCAGCGGGCGGGTTCGCGCGATCATGATCGAAAGCCTGGGCGGCTTCAGGTGTTGCCACGACCAGCGCCACGGCAGCGGCCGCAAGGGCCAATAGTCCTTTGATTCGCATACTCAACTCCTACACTCGGTAAACTGCCGAGTAGTCTTATCAAAAAAGGGTAACAAACCCTTGCTGATAAACTCGCCAACCGGTGAAAAAGTTGAGAGACGCAGAGCCAAAGCCTACCAAACCACCCGGCTAAATCGCGTTTTTGAACGCCTTGCGCGAAAAAACGGTAGCTGCCATGACATATAGATCGAGCGTGATCGACCAGTTGTCGATGTAATATAGATCGTATTCGACCCGTTCACGCATCGCACCTTCA
>JANOVN010000184.1:0-1706 GCA_031417455.1 Hyphomicrobiaceae bacterium
ACTTCCCCTTAAACACCGCCGCGCGCTTCTCGACGAACGCCGCCATCCCTTCCTTTTGATCTTGCGTCGCAAACAGCGCATGAAACGCGCGCCGCTCATACAGCAGCCCCTCGGCCAAGCCGACCTCCTGCGCACGGTCCACCGCCTCCCGCGCCATCATCACCGACAGCTTGCCATATCCCGCGATGATCTTCGCCGCAGCCAGCGCCTCCGCCATCAACTGGCCCGTCGGCACCACCCGCGAAACAAGCCCGCACCGTTCAGCCTCCACCGCATCCATCATCCGGCCCGTCAGGATCATATCCATCGCCTTCGACTTGCCGATCAGCCGCGTCAGCCGCTGCGACCCGCCCATTCCAGGCATCACCCCGAGCTTGATCTCGGGTTGCCCGAACTTCGCAGTGTCGGCTGCAAAGATCGTGTCACACATCAACGCAAGCTCACACCCGCCACCCAACGCAAATCCAGACACCGCCGCGATCTTGGGTGTGCGAACCTTCCAGACCTTCTCCCACCCGGCGAAATAATCCGCGCCAAACATCTCAGCAAATGATTGCCCCGCCATCTCCTTGATGTCGGCCCCCGCCGCAAACGCCTTTTCGCTTCCGGTCACGATGATGCACCCGACATCGGGATCGGCATCCAACGCCGACAGCTTGTCGCCCAGCTCGGACATCACCTGCCCGTTGAGCGCATTGAGCGCCTGCGGCCGGTTGAGCCGCGCAATCACCACCCGGCCATCCCGTTCGATTAAAACCGTATCGCTCATGCGCTCGCACTCCTGTCAAAATTCAGTTCATCATCACCCATGGCCTCACCATCGAGACCATCAAACATCGCCGCAACGAGGTCAGGCGAAATCACCTCTAACCCCGCATCTCGCCACACGGGCTTGCGATCCTTGTCGATCACCACCGCCCGAATACCTTCCTGAAAATCGCCATACTCCAGCGCGCGCGTCACGAACCGGTACTCGTTTGCAAGCGCGGACTCGACGGTGCCATCAACCCGCGCCTTACGGATCGCCCACAGCGCGCAATGGATCGACATCGGCGACGCTTTCCCTATCGCCTCCAAAGCCGCGCGCGCCCACTCAGCACTCGACGCCTTCAAGCGCGCCACAATCGCAGACGGCGCATCAGCCTCAAACACGGCATCAATCGCTCCAGAATTCTCAACCAGCGCCGACGACCCCGGCTCAACCCCAAACCGCTCGATCACCGCCACATCCGCTTCAGTGACGAGCGCCGCAATCATTTCGCCGAGCCTTTCTGTCGGCACAACCTTATCGGCAAACCCGGTCGCAACACAGTCCGCCCCCGACAACCGCGATCCCGTCAGCCCGATGTATTCCCCCATCCGCCCCGGCGCCCGCGCCAGCAGCAAGCTCGTCCCCACATCCGGTATCAACCCGATGCTGCACTCGGGCAGCACGAGTACCGTCCGGTCGGTCACGATCCGGTGCGACGCATGCGCCGAAACCCCCACGCCGCCTCCAATGACGAGGCCATGCATGATCGCAACGACGGGCTTGGGATAACGCGCTATCAACTGGTCGAGCCGGTACTCGCTCACAAAAAACCGCCGAGCCTGTGCGAGATCGCCCGACGTCATGCACGCATAGAGGTTGGTGATATCCCCGCCCGCACAAAACGCCCGCCCGCCCGCCGCATCCATGACGACAATTCTGACCACGGGATCGTTCG
>JANOVN010000185.1:0-5381 GCA_031417455.1 Hyphomicrobiaceae bacterium
GCTCCGGGAACAAACTGAGCCGGCGGCGCTTGGTTTCGACCTTGCGCCAGGACGGATCGCGGGCGGCAGCGTCGAGGCGTTGCCGGATTACGGCGGCGGGACCGCCTTGCATGCGCAGGGGGCGGGTGCCGATTTCAATCCGGCTGCCGATCTGCGGGCACAAATCGGCATTCGGCCCGATCACGCAGACTTCGATGAGATCGCCGGTAGGATCGGGAGTCCAATAATAACGCTTCCGGCGGTGCTTGTAGGTATACCGCAGGCGCAGGGCGATCCCTTCCCAGTCGAGCCGGATGGTTACGGTCGTCTTGATCGCAAGTCGGTGCGCTGGCTTCATCGGCTCAATCCTCCGTGAGGGTGAGGATTGTCAGCACGGGTTCTGCATCGGCGCCGGGACCGCATACGCATCGGAGCGTCGTCAGGCGTGGCCGCGTGCCTCGCCCACCACGCGGCACAGCGTAGAACTGGAACTCGATACGGGAATTGGTGCCGTTGGGCCGCGACCGCGTGACCGCGCGCAATTTGACGGCCAGCATGTGGACCACATCCCAGGCCCGGCCCGCCTCGTCCTGATAGGTCTGGCGCTTGGTGTCGTCATCGGTCCAGCCGATCCAGGCCTCCCACGCCGCGCGGGTGATCGCGACCGGGAATCGCAACCCAGCCTCCTGGCCGATGGTTGAGAGGTCGATCAGCACGCCGTCGGCCAACGCGTCGTCGCGGCTGTAGCAACTGATCAAGGTAGCGTCAGCGAACGGATGGGAATTGGGCATGGCGGGACACTCTCTGAAATCGAGCAACGGGCGGATGGATGGGCGGGAAGGGTTTAGGCATAACTGCTTTCGTACAGGGGGCGGCCTTCCCATGGCGTCAGGCCGCAATGATCCATCCTGACGCGTTGGCCGAACACGCGCTTGGTGAGGATCTCAGGCGGTGTTGTGAACTGGTCGGGACACGGGATCACGTAACCCGACATGTCGCCGGTTGAATTGGTCGCCATCAATTCAACGCGCTGGATTTTGACCGTCGCCGATCCGACAAGCGCGATGACCTGCCAAGCCTCGACGTTGGTTTGGTCGTAGCCCCAAGAACCCGTCAGCACTTGCCCGACGACAAGCCGATTGTTGGGTTTATTCTGGTCGCGCGCTTTGGCTTTCAATTCAACGGACCGGCGGCGGCTTTCGAAAAAACGGCGAACCTCGGCTTCGCGGGCCGCTGGCGATTTGCAATAGAAGTGCAAATTCGGCTTTTGGCGCTTTGCGCAAAATGCCGTGACGCTATAAAGCGTTCGGCCACGAACGACATCATCGTGGATATAGGCGATGGCATCGTTGGCCTTATCACTGACTTTGGTACTTTTCTTCGGGATATAGCTTTCGCGGGTCTGCTTGAATCGTCGCATGACTGAATACTCGGACAATTGGCGGCAATTGCGGGTTAACGGTTGAAATCCATCATCATCAGTTCTTCACAGCCATAGACCGTCGGCGCATCGCAGCTTTCACAATCATAGCCCTGGGCGTCCGGCTCGATGCCGTCAGCCTCGGCCCCACAGGAGAGACAAAGGCCTGGATCATCGGTCGAACGGGACCGGCGGCGGCACAACGCTTCGATGCGCGCTGAGGTGATGGAAGGGTGCCAGACAGCGGGACTGCACATGTTCAAAGTCCTGCGCTAAGTGCGTTTTGATGCGTGATCGCAACGTTTTTGATTTCCGTAATCCGCGACAGAACGCGCTTGTGCTGAGCTTCGCAGATTGTTGCCGTTACGCGTGGCGGCGTCGTCGTTTCGATATTTGCGCGATAGTCCGTAAAAAGGATGGTCTCGCGTGTGCCGGGGCCGATGATGCGAAACGCGGTGGCACTCGTTACGAGCTTTCCAGCGTTGTTGCGACTCGTCGTAACAATGAGCACCGTTTCATCAAAGAGTGGAATTTCGTCTTCCGATTGCCAGCCGTCGCGTTGGCACTTCGTTGTCATGGTCATAATGTACGCTTTCACCTGAGAGATTTTCCAATACAAATACGATAGCACATACGGAGAACAACAGCAATAAAAGACGACAGAACTTGCGAAATAAATTACCCGCCCTTATTTGAATTTTGCAGGAATCATGTTTGAATAGAAAATTCGCGTCTTGCATTTGGCAATACCGCGCGTTTTGTTGGTCTTGCCTCCCTTGACGGACTTTTTGAACGCCCTTGCCCCCCGCGCAATCTCGCGCGTATTGGCCCTGCCTGACCGTCGGCCCGTGTTCTAGGGCGCGACCGCCTGCGACCCGGCCCGCGTCCTCGGGCCGGCGCACTTAACAGGAAAGAAACTTGGAACCGACGCCGCGCGCATCTTCGCGCGGCTCTCTCCACTGGCGCAGGCCAGGCAGCGAATCGCCGGCCTTCGACGTCGTGTCTGACGAAGAGGCTCTTCCTAAGTCATGATCCCTGTTCGACCCGCCGGGGGCGATGCGGACGATCCCCGTCCCGACGCCCACAGCGCCCCACGACGCGCAAGGTGAAGTCATCGCCCTCTGCACTCGGGCGACCGTAGCGCAGCGAAGGAGCGGGGCCCTTGCCCCGCTTGACGAGCCGAGCACCGTGGTACTGCCGTCGACGTCCTGCCCGGCAGCTTGATAGACTATTTCGCGTTCACCGCGTCAGGTCGCCCACCCGTAGGGCGCAGACCGCCTTCGGGCTGCGTCGGCGTGGGAGCTCAGCGACCCGCCGATGTCGAGCCGACCCGACCACTTGGGAGGTTGACGCCCAAAGCCGTATTTGCACCGGGCAGCATCGGCGACGGACCTCCCGAGCCAGTCTAAGCCGACCTTCGCGATCGGCCAGACGATACGAATGCTGTGATCCGAGCCCGCCCGCATCCTCGGGCGTGGCTGCCCGCTCCGGCCCGCGTTCTCGGGACCGGTGCCCATTGGACGATCATCTCCGTATAGCCCAGCAGGCTGTACCCTTGGTAAACGATGTCCTTTGAAACATTGCCTGCAAACGCCAAATGGCCGAGTGAGCGGCAATACAGAGAGCGCTGCGCAATAGCGTCGTAGTGACTGCCTGAGTGTCGGTAGGCGGAGAAAGCTGTCATCAGACGAAACGCCATTTGACAGGCGGATTACCTCGGACGTATGGCCGCTGTACCTTTCTCAGCTGCAAGGGTGGCGACCTCTCCGAACTCAAACGAGAGAATATCAACACCACAGTGAGCATCGATCTCTGCATCACCGCGAGCAATGCAAAAACGATAAACAAACAATCGAATTCCGCTTTGACGGCACGGCTGCCGGCCTGCAAATTCTCAACTAGCAGGCCGCTGAAAAAGCAGCCGACCAGGAACCCTATGCTCTTCGACGTCTGTTTTGAGGAGCGTGCTCTGGCGGCGGGCGGCAATCGGGGCTTTTCAGTTCAGGCGGCCAGCAGGTTGGGCAGTTTGGCGAGATTGTAGGCGGCCATCGTCAACGTGAACTGGGCGCGCACGCGGTCGAGGCCGCGCAGCATGGTTTTGCGGATGGGGCCCACGGTTTTACCCCAACCGAACGCTTCTTCGATCTGCTTGCGTTTCCTCTGACTCACGGCGTAGCCGGGGTGCCGCGTCGTCCGGCCATCAATGGCAGAGCCTTTCTTCTTGGCCGCGATGTGCGGCGTCACGCACATGATCCTCAAGTCCGCGACGAAGCCTGCATCGTCGTACCCCTTGTCGGCGCCGAGCGTCAGCCGCCGGGTCGAACCCGGATCGACACGATGGAGCATCTCGATTGCCGCTGACCGTTCGGCGTAACCGTCGGCATGTGTCATCTTGGCCTCGACCGCGAAGCCATTGCGGTTTTCCATCAGTGCGTGCCCCATGAAGCAGAGTTGAGCGGACTTGCCGCGGCCTTTGCGGAACAATCTCGCATCGGGATCGGTGATTGAGGCGTGCGTGGCATTCGACCAGGCGTGGCCGCGAAAATCGCGTTCGACGTTGCGGCCAATGACGTCTGATCCAGGTGCGGTTGAAGCCGTGCTTGGCGTTGTCTGTGTCATGTCACCTGCTCCGTCCGCGATGTCAGTTCGATCTGTGCAGCTTGAGTTTTCCGTATTGGGAGGCGGCGGCGGATCGCCGGACGGCGGTGCTGATTTCGACACTGGCTTGGGCTTGAAACTCTTGAACGACGCCCAGGCTTCGACCAACGTCCCGTCGACGGAGAAGTGGTCATCCGATAGCAGCGGCGCGACTTTCTCGTGCGCCAGGATCGCCGCCATCAGCTTGCGCGCGATATCGCTCGTCAGCAGCCGGTCGCGGTTCTTGGAGAACACGGTCGGCACCCACACGGGTTCATCGATGGCAAGCCCGACGAACCAGCGGAACAGCAAATTGTATTCCAGCTGCTCCATCAACTGGCGCTCGGACCGGATCGTAAAGAGGATCTGGATCAGCGCCGCGCGCAACAGGCGTTCCGGTGCGATCGATGGGCGACCGTCTCCCGCGTAAAGCCGGTTGAAATCGGCGTCGAGTGTGACGAGCGCCAGATCGACCACGGCTTTGATCTTGCGCAGCGGATGCCGCGCCGGCACCCGGTCTTCGAGGTTCACATAGCTGAACTACGACCCGTTCTGCTCATCCGATCCGCGCATGTTGGCCCCCTCGACTTGGAGCCCGAACGGAATCACATTCGCTCAACCGCGTCGAGTGGCCGGTTTTTCAGCAGCCTGCTAGGCGACGAATCATCCCGGAGGGCAGGGGCAGCGCTAGCCTGAACTTCTCCCAAGTGTTAGGAGCATCGGGGCTCCGACTCAACGAAAGTGCTTCTGCGACAAAGACTTCGGTCGAAGCAGGAGAGATTCCCGATGCCGACATACTGTAAACCGGATTCGCTGCACTTTGGAACCTCGGCGGGGCGCGAACTTATGGGTGCGTTCGACGGCGGGGCGATCACGTCGAACGGTGGCGCGGTGCTGCTTGGGGCGGCCGACCGCACGATCAAGCTCACCGAGCGGCTGGCTCGGTGCTTCACCGATCATCGCTTCGCAGACGGCATCACGCATACGGTCGGCGATCTGCTGCGGCAGCGCATTTTTGCGCTGGCGCTTGGCTACGAGGACCTGATCGACCACGACCAGTTGCGTTTCGATCCCGCCCTCACCGCCGTTCTCGGCAAGCCCGGCGGACGGCTCGCGGGCAAGTCGACGCTCAACCGGCTGGAGCACGCGGGCAAGATCGGCCAGGACCGTCACCACAAGCTCGACCACGATGGGACTGCGATCGAACGGCTGTTCGTCGACGTCTTTCTGGACGCCCACGCCGAGGCCCCGGCCCGCATCGTCATCGACTATAGCGCGTCAATCTGGATGAGGCCCGTATTGCCTCATTGAAGAATGTTCCCCCCGCTGTGATCGTCGGCGAACC
>JANOVN010000186.1:0-3596 GCA_031417455.1 Hyphomicrobiaceae bacterium
TGAGGGGCGCTTTCCGGAGGCGTCTTAGAAAGTGGGAACGGATGTCAGACGCGAGCGAAGCGGGCAACGCAGCCCGACTGAGCAAGGCGCTGCTATTTGTGGAACTAGCGGACCCACGCCAGCCTTGAGCTGGCAAAACAACTCTGACTTAAGGAGCGGCGCCGTAGGTGCTCTCTACCAATTGCGGGACTACCCGCGCGCTTGCCGCGCTGCTCCGCCCCTCGTTTTTTGTCCGATGAATCGCGGCACCACGTGGGTTGTATAGGCTGTATTTGGTGCCTTTATCCGCCTGACGTGCAGCCTGAACGCAGCGCCTTCAAATCGCGATCCGTCTCGGCGCCCAACTGGGCCCGATCAAGTGCGCCGGAACATGTGATGGTTTTCGCCTTGCTGGCATCGATCACGGCCGCCGACTTTTCGTTTGTTTCAGGCTTTGCTGTTTTGGCCAGGGCGCCGCCCGACCCGGCAACCTCTGGCGGCAACGCCGTTTCCGGCTTGCGAGGACCCGCAACCGGCTCCTGCGTGGGGCTGACAGCCTGCGGCTTGATCGGCGCAACGTCTTCGGGACAAGCTTCCTCGATGGCCAATCCAGCGCCTGGAATATAGCGGCGGCACTTCAGCGGCGCGTTGGCCAGAACGAGCGCTGCAACCGGCTGACCGCAATCGACGGCGATCGTAATGCCCGCGCCCGGGACATACTGTCGGCAGTTTTTCGCACCGTCTGCGACCGCTGGCGACGAGATACCAGACACGGCGAACATCAAAGCGGGAAGTGCCGCAGCCATTGTCCAATTGCGAGCGATCATATCATTGGTCCTTTGCGTTCGAGGTCAGGGCCCGCAAATCGTCTTGGGCTGAAAACCGTATTGGGCCGAAAACCATACTGCTTCCCCAGCGCAATAGACGCTGTTCCCCTTGAAACAGCGCCACAACGATGAAAGCCACCTCTCCTCAACCCGACGTTCCCGACGGAACAGCGCGCCGACCGTTTGCCTACGATGGTGCGGCAGCATCGACACGGCCACAATCTTCACTAGGGTCTTCCAAGTTTTTGTTTGAATCGCGAAAAGGACCCTAGCTCTTTGTTTTGTCGTGCTTCTTTTGCCGGAAAACCGCTCACACTTTTCCGGGAAGCACTCTAGGATGGCACATGGGAATTGTTGCCACTGACTATGACATTGGGAAATTGAAGGGACGTGAAAGCTGTCGATGTTTCGATGTCTAATACCAACCAGTACAGTCACTGACTCATGCTTTTGACGTGTGAAGGTTGGCACAATCCAAGCCGGATCGCTGGAAACGGTTGATTATCCAGCAGTTTACAATTGCCAGAGGTGAGACATGCCCCTATCGAGACTTCTAAAGCCACTCGTAAACCCACTCGCCGTCGCCGGCCTGATCTTGGCGACAGCCGGAGTGTCGGCCAACGCCCAAATAGCGCCGCCGTCTCCAGCTCCCGATGCCAAGGCGGCACCTGCGCAAACGACGCCCGCCCCTGCAGCGCCAGCTGCTCCTGCGCCCGTATTGCCACCGCCCGTTCCCTTTGAGCAGGCGTTGCTCAACGCCGCCACCGACCTCTTCACCAAAGCCAAAATGCCCGATGGCTCGCCGATGCCGTCCCAGCTTGTCATCGATCCGTTGATCGATGGAATGACCGGGATCCAATCCGTCGCTACACGGTCGATGGAGCGCCGCATCGTCGACGTCGTAAAAAGATCCTATACCAACTTCAATGTGCAACCGTTCACGACGGCGGCCGTTGCCAAGTCGCCCGTCGTACTTGTTGGCACGTTCACGCCGATCAGCTTGAAAACCGACGGCCCGCGCGATGCTTTCCGCGTCTGCCTGGCGCTGCTCGACCTAAAGTCCGGCAAGATCATCTCCAAAGGTTTTGCCCGCGCGACCATGGAGGGTATCGACCATACGCCGGTTTCCTACTTCAACGACAGCCCGGTGTGGACCAACGACCCGGCCACGCTTGCCTATATCAAGTCGTGCCAGGGCACCAAAGCCGGCGATCCGATCAGCCAAGCCTATGCGGATCGCGTCTTGTCGGCGGCGTTCCTGTCCGACGCGATCAACGCCTATGAAGACAAGCGCTACGGCGAGTCGCTGGAACTCTACAAAACCGCTCTCTCGACGCCCGGCGGCGACCAACTCCGCGCCTACAACGGGTTGTATCTCGCCAACTTGAAATTGAAACGCAAACAACCCGCCGCCGAGGCCTTCGCCAAAGTCGTCGACTTCGGCCTCGCCAATGAAAAACTGGCCGTGAAGTTCCTGTTCAGGCCCGGTTCGAACCAGCTCTGGAGCGACCAGAAGGCGAAAACGCCCTACGCCATGTGGCTCAAGACCATCGCCGAAAAAGCTGCCAGCCGAAACGCTTGCCTGGAAATCGTCGGCCACTCCAGTTCGACGGGGCCAGAGCCGATTAACCTCCGCCTCTCCGCGATCCGCGCCGAATACATCAAGGACCGGCTGGAATCCAACGCGCCAGGCATCGCCAAACGGCTGATTTCAAACGGCGTCGGATCGAAGGAACCGTTGATCGGCACCGGCAGCGACGATGCCCGCGACGCCCTCGACCGTCGCGTCGAATTCAAGTCGCTGGGCAAATGCTAACGACCGAACTTGGATGGCCGGTAGCCAAACCGACCATCCAGCCTCAAGGTGTAACTTACAATACAGACCGGCTATGATACTGGGAGGTCTTAATGTTCCCGACCCTGGCATACTCGGTGCGGCCCATCTATGAAGCGAAAAATTGCTGCCATCATTGCCGCCGACGTCGCCGGCTACAGCCGCCTCGTTGAGGAAAACGAGGAAGATACGCTTCGCCGTTTCATCGCCGCATCGCAGGTCTTCAAAGCCCTGGTCCAGGACCACTACGGCCGCATCTTCAATACCGCCGGCGACGCCATCCTTGCCGAATTCCCAAGCCCCGTAGAAGCCGTCCGTTGCGCCGCAGGGATCCAGACCCGCGTGCGCGAACTCAACCAGTCCCAACCCAAGAACCGCCAACTCCTGTTCCGCATCGGCGTGAGCATCGGCGACGTGATCGAACACGAAAACGACCTGCTGGGCGACGGAGTGAACATCGCGGCCCGGCTCCAAACCCTGGCAAGCCCCGGCGGCCTCAGCATCTCCCACTGGGTCCATGAGCAAATCGGCGGCAAAATCCAGCTGGAATTCCGCGACGCGGGTTGGCACTCCGTCAAAAATATCGCCAAGCCGGTTCATGTGTTTTTAGCCGACATTGGCGAAAAAACAGAACCGTTCGTCGTCGAACGCCCCGTCGAGCCAGCGATAAGCAAGCGCGAAATCCCGCGCACCGTCGTCGTGTCGATCGCCGCAGGCGTCATCGCCGTGTCCATCGCAGCGCTCGTCTGGCAGCGTATGAGCGCGAGGCCTTCAGCCGAAGTTATCCCCGCCGTCGTCACAAGCCCCATCATTCCAAAAGTTTCGGAACCGGAGCCTAAACTACGCGAGTCAATTCCTGGCCCAACGCCTGCCCCAACCCCTGTCGAAGCAGCCTTGCCCAATGCCATACCCGCACCCCCCCCCCCCCCCCCACCCCCACCCGCCCCCCCGTGACC
>JANOVN010000187.1:0-28236 GCA_031417455.1 Hyphomicrobiaceae bacterium
CTCATCGGAATCTTCATCCTCAAGCTTGAGCAGGCAGCATCGCGCACACCCATCGCACAGGCTCTCCCACTCGGTCGCGGTCATTTCCTCAAGCGTCTTCGTCCGCCAGAATGGCTCGGATTGCGCCAGTTTTTCGTCAAGTAATGGGGGCTGTTGCAAACACTCTCCTCGCGCGCCGCGCTTTTGCCGTGATAAATAGCAAAAAATACGCCAATACTTGATTCCATATGTGCAGCACGCACGACGTTCCCTCTTCGGCTTAAATCCACATTGGCCACAACGTCAAGACAATGAGGCAACGGCTTTGAGCGATTGGTTCTTCAAGCAAGGCGGGCGCGACAAGCTCATCAACTGGCTGGGTATCGACAGCAAGATTGATAGCACGATTTCGTCCGGCCTCGTGCGCGCCCGGGAAGCCTGGAGCGCGTGGTCGAGCTTCTTCGCCCGCTTCCGTCTGGTCGGCTGGCGCCGCATGGTCAATGAATTGGCGTCCGAAGCCTTCACGATTGGCGCCGGCGGCGTCCTCGTGCTGTATGCGCTTGCCCTGCCAGCCCTGCTTGAATTCGACGAAGGCAAGTTCCTGACCGGCCGCTACAGCGTCAAATTCCTCGACCAGGCCGGCAACGAAATTGGCAAGCGCGGCATTCTGCATAATGACGCCATTCCCCTGGACGACCTGCCCCAGCACCTCATCAAGGCAACGCTCGCCACCGAAGACCGTCATTTCTATAGCCATTTCGGCGTCGACTTTATCGGCACGGCGCGCGCGCTCGTCACCAACGTCCAGGCAAACTCCGTTGTTCAGGGCGGCTCGACCCTGACGCAGCAGCTCGCCAAAAACCTGTTCCTGTCCTCCGAACGCTCGGTCGTGCGCAAACTCAAGGAAGTGTTCTTAGCCTTCCTGCTCGAAGCCCGTTTCACCAAACGCCAGATCCTCAAGATGTACCTAGACCGCGCCTACATGGGTGGCGGCGCTTTTGGCGTGGAGGCAGCAGCCCAGTTTTATTTCGGCAAATCCGTCCGCGACGTAACGCTCGCCGAAGCTGCCATGATGGCCGGCCTGTTCAAGGCCCCGACCAAATACGCGCCCCACGTCAACATGCCAGCCGCCCGCGCCCGCACCAACGACGTGCTCTCCAACCTCGTCGCCGCTGGATTTTATTCACCCGGCCAAGTCCATCTCGCCCGGCTTCATCCCGCCAAAATCGTTGAATCCCGCGCCGCCTACAGCCCCGACTGGTATCTCGACTGGGCCTTCGAAGAAATTCAGCGCCTCGCCGAAGGCCGCAACCAGTACGTTCTGACCGCCCGCACCACGCTCGATGTCTCGATGCAAAAGGCGGGCGAAGAAGTCCTCGTTTCGACCTTGCGTCAGATGGGCAAGGCCCAACATGTGAACTCGGGCTCCCTGATCGCCATGGAAACAGACGGCGCGGTCAAAGCCATCGTCGGCGGCCCCGACTACGGCGAAAGCCAGTTCAACCGCGCCACCCACGCCAAACGCCAGCCCGGTTCGTCGTTCAAGCCCTACGTCTACGCTACAGCCCTTGAAAACGGCTACACGTCCAATTCGACCGCCGTCGACAGCCCGCCCCAATGCGGCAACTGGTCTCCGAAAAACTATTCCGGCGGCATCAGCGGCAGCCGCGTCGGCTTGGGCGAAGCCCTGGCGCGCTCGCTCAACACCGTCGCCGTGTCCCTGTCCTTGAACGTCGGCCGCCAGAAAGTCGTCGAATTAACGCGCCGCCTTGGCATCAAGGGCATTACCCCATCCTGCTCTATGGCGCTTGGCGATCACGGCATCACCCCCATGGAACACACCGGTGCAATCGCGACTTTCGCCAATAATGGTAAGCTCGCCAAGCCCTACGTCATCCAGGAAATCTTCACCTCCAAAGGCGATCTGCTTTACTCGCGAGAACGCGACGAACCGCCCGCCCGCCAAGTCATCTCGCCCAAGGTCGTCGAGCAGATGAACCAGATGATGCAGCTCGTCGTCACCCAAGGCACCGGCAAGTCCGCTGCCCTCGACTTCACCCACGTCGTCGGCAAAACCGGCACCTCGTCCAACTACAAGGACGCTTGGTTCGTCGGCTTCACCGGCAAATACGTCGCCAGTATCTGGCTCGGCAACGACGACAACCGCCCGATGTTGAACGTCACCGGCGGCCACGGCCCAGCACCCGCGTTCCATTCGTTCATGGCCGTCGTCCATACCTCGATGAACATCCCGACCATCCCCGGTCTGCAACCCCACCCCGTCCAAATCCAGGAACAGCAGCGCATTGCCGAGCAGCAGCGCACCGAACCCCAAACCGTGACAGCGCCCGGAAACCCCGGCGAAGCGCCCAAGAAGAGCGCAAGTCTGATGCCAGAACCCACACGCGATGCCCTCAAGAAGATCGCCCTCGCCATGCGCAAAGCCGTCGGCATCGCCGAGCCAGCAACGCCCCAGTCCACACCGTCACCAAGCCCTTCATCGGCAAGCCCCGCAACACCACCTGCCGCGCCGCCGCCAAACACGCCTGCGGCCCCAGACAAACCAGCCGCCACCCGCCCAGCCGATCCCTTGGGCAAACGTGCCGATCAGTCTCCCATAACTCCCATTCGATAAGCACGCACACCCATGTTCTGGCTCAGCTTGCATAAACTGAAACGCAGCTTACTCACGGCCTCCGCGCGCGTGATCGAGGCTGCCATCGTCGCAACCATCATCCTGGTCGGCGGCCTCGGCTCGAGCTGGTACATGGTCGAAGCCGGCTCACGCCTGACGACGGCAAAGCTCGGCCCCTGGACAACCTGGATCGCAGCCGCCCGGCCCGACGCCGACCCCTATACGCGGGCTCATTTCGTCAACGCCGGCACCCTGCCGGTCAGCTCGCAAATCCAGCGCACCCTCGTCGCCCGCACCGACCAGAACGGCGAACGCCTCCATTCCTCCTGCGAATACGCCGTCGAGGGCGCACTACCCAAGATCGAATGGTGGAGCCTTGCCGTCTTCGACGAACGTGGCCGCCTCATCCCCAACGAAGCCGACCGCTACGCCTTCACCGGCCAAACCATCGCGCTCGCGCACGCAGGCAACTTTGCCGTGACGTTGGCCCGTGAAGCCCGCCCCGGCAACTGGCTGCCGACCGGTGGCGCTGGCCGCTTGGCCCTGGTGCTGAACATTGTTGAAAACCGCACGCCCGACAGCGCCACAAAACTCGACGCGGCGCTCATGCCGACGATCCGGAAAGTCAAATGCAGATAAGTTCGTTTTCCCACTGGCTGCAGACCCGCGCGCGCGTCCTGCTCATCGCCGTTCTCCTGGCGGCGATCTTGCACATCGTCGCGACCTTGATTGCGCCGCGCATCGCAGGCGGAACGCCGTTTGCAAAGCTCAGCCCCGTCGCACCGTTGCACAAATTCCTCGTGCTCCCGCCGATCTCGCCGCAAAACCAGCCGCTCGCATTCATGGCACCCGACGTCCGCTATGCCATGTGCCGCTATAATACCGCCCAAGGTCCGGTCTCGGTCTTCGTGCACCTGCCCGGGCGCGGTTGGGCTCTGGCCCTCTATACGCCCGAAGGCGACAACTTCTATACAGCCGTCGGTCAAGACGGCCAGCAGTCGGACATTTCGCTGCAATTAACCCCGGTTGCCGACCGCTTCCTAGGCCTCACACCCGAAGCCCGTGGCCAAGTCTCCGAAGCGACCGCCACCCTCAACATTGCAACCGGCACCGGCTTGATCGTCGTGCGCGCACCCGACTTGGGGCTCGCCTATCGCGCGCAAACCGAAGCAACGCTCCAGCGCGCCACCTGCACGCCCCATCCGTTCTGATGCTTAATACCAAACCGCATAAGTACTGACTTATGCATGACGGTATCCGCGCGCGGGGTTGCCTCGCCGTAGGCGATCTTTCAGATCGACGCGGACACGCGCAAAGCAGAGAGAATACCAGCCCGCAGCCTGTCGAACGAAGAGTCAAAAATTCTGCGGGCTGGTATAAGACCCCGCTCAACGAAGGTCAGTCCGGCAATTCGATATGATCATGCGCCCGGCCACGACTCTTGGCGCTACGCTTGCGCGGCGCTGGTGTCGGCTCGGCCCGCTCATACCGCACGCCGGGAAAAAAGATGAGCTCTGCCGAGCCCGCGTTCGATACGGCCAGTGCTTCATTCGCGCTTGGCCCGCACGCTCGCTTGGCGGTGCCTGGCCGGAAGTCTAGGATCGTTGCCATTGTGGTGCCCCTGTCGCGGCAGCGAATCGCGGCCGGCTCTGAATGGCGCAACAGGCGCCCGGTGATGCTTACTCTGACGACGTATCAAGCCTTTCATGCGCCGGGTTAACAAGTCGTTAACACCCCCAGCCAAGAGATAGGACCGGTTTAAACTTCATTGAGGTGTGGCCAAAAGCCAACCATCCAGGAAATGCGCGCCGTCCGCGCTTTCGATCTCCAGAACCCAAAGATCGCTGTCGAACCCGACCTCTTGCGCGATCGCTGCATCCACCGCCGCCTCGCTGACCGCCTCACCGTTGAGGTAGGGCATCCAGCGGCGCTCGCGATCCCCTTCGTCCATCCCCGCAGGCGCTGGTCCAAACAGCGTGGCCATCCCGTCGCGCCGCCTGATCTCAATGAATATTGCCCCCGCCTCGTCATCGCCGTGACGCACGACAAAGCCCATCCCCCCGTGGACCGTCACCCGCCGCAGGTACGCCTTGACCCAGATCTCACTCTTCAATCGCATGGCGTGCATCCTGTGAACGGAGCCAAGCCCTTTATAAAGCAACAAGCCCTCAAATGGAGCAATGAGCAAACCTTACTTCCCGCTCTGGACTTTCCCAAGCGCGGCGAGCTTGGCAATCATGGCAACCAATTCACCCGAAATCCGCCCGGTCTCTGGCAAACCGCGTTCGTGCTCGAACCGGCGGATGACCGCGACCGTTGCCTCGCCCATCAATCCGTCGACTTTGATGGGACCATAGTTCAGCGCGGCCAGCGACTGTTGTGTCGTGGCGATAACCCGCTCGGCATGGGCCCCAACCTTGACAGGACCTGCGGTCGCCACATCGCCCGCAGCCCTCCCAAGAACCATTATCCGCAGCAAATCCTCGCTCGGCTGCGCCGTCAAAGCGATCCCGGAATCGAATTCGTAGGCCATGATCGCCGCCCGCGTGACGAGACTGACGACACCTTCATCAGTGCCGGTCATATATCCGCGCGACTGCAACTCGCGTTGCACAGCCCGCGTTAACTCGACTGTCTGCGTCGGCTCGACAGCTGGAATCGAACTAGTCGGCACTTCCTTCACCGGACGCGCCACTGCCGCCGCCTCTGGCGATGGCCCGACATTGACGCGCGCGCCCCGCGCACCCGAAACCGGCTGCAAATAGAAGACGTTGACAAGCACCGCCGAACTCAGCAAGGCAAACCCCAACAGTCCCATCTGGAGCCGCCGCGGCGTCATGCGATCTCGATTCTGTTGATGGCCTGTGAAAAAGCAATATGGATCGAACTATGAACCGTGGGCGTAAACATGCTGTAAACCTCAATGCCCGCAAGCCTTGGCGCCAGCCTGCCCAACCAGATCCCCTGAGAGCAATGACCTCCACCCCCACCATCGCAGACATTCAGTCCGATTTCGAAATGCTCGACGATTGGGAAGACCGCTATCGCTACATCATCGAACTCGGCCGCCAGCTCGCGCCGCTCCCAGCAGATGCCAAGACCGACGCCACCAAGGTTCGCGGCTGCGCCAGCCAGGTCTGGCTCGTCAGCAATCTCGACGCCACCGCGAGAACGCTATCCTTTCAAGGCGAAAGCGACAGCCACATCGTCCAGGGCTTGATCGCCATCCTGCTCGCCCTCACCAACGGCCGCCCCGCCGCCGATCTCACCACGCTCGACATCCAGTCCTATTTCAACAAGCTGGGTCTCAAGGAACACCTCACCCCCCAGCGCTCCAATGGCCTCGCCAGCATGATCGGCCGCATTAAAGCCGACGCCCAAGCCGCCATTTGAGCAGCCCTTTAACCTCACTCCGCACCCCCAGCCCTCGGCCGGTAGTCCTCCACGCCCCAATGCCGCAACCGCGACGCGAGCGGCGCGGGGGCCGCCTCCGCCCCCGGCAATCCGTAATGGCGCGCCAGTTCGCAAAGCGCCATCTGCAGCGCGATCTTGCCTGACCGGGGCGGCCACCCCCGCGCCCGCTCCACCTGCTCCAAGCCCAGCAAATGCCCGCAGACATCCAGCAGCAACCCCGCCGACATCGGCCCGACCGCCCCCATCGCTCGCCGCACGCGCTGTTGAGCCGCCGCCACGTTGTCGCGAATATCGATCCCCAATCCGCCCCCGCTGCGCGAACCGCTGCCACCCGTTCCAGACCAGTTGGCCGTCACCCGCGGCGTCATCTGCGCAAACCACAAATCCCCCCGCAGCCGCTCGCCCGCATCAAATTGCACGGCCGTAATCATCGGCTGTCCCGCCTTATCCTTGCGCCGCCGCAACCAGCTCAACGGGCTCTCCGCCGCATCCACGCACGTCTGAACGCCTCCCGTCAGAGCTGTCGCTTCTCCACCACCGGCAACCCGAGCCACCATCCCCTCCCCTGCCGAACGCACCCGCCGCAACGCCACCCGCCCCTCCTGACTGAGTGTCCAGCGCAATCCAGCGCCATCGGCATCAACCAGCCACCCCAGATCACGCGCCGCCACGAAGGCGCTATACGCCAGCACGGCTTTGCTCTGGCAGGCCATTGCGCCCTTCATAACCCTCAACGCCCGCGATCCATCCGTCTTCAAGACCAGCTCCAGCGCGCTGTCGCGTTTGGCCAACGCCGTCAGAACCGTCAGCGGGTGACGAACGCGCGCGGGGGCTGCCCCGCCGTGCGTGGAAATCTGCATAACTTGGTCTCTCGAGTTAGAGGGGAGGGGAAAAAACTGGAAACTGCGGGCACCGCAATGCCTTCACGGCGCGCTCCAGCAATTCAAGCGCGAGATCAAACTCGGGATTATCCCGCCGGTCTTCGATCAAAGCGCAGGCATGCGCGACAGTCGTCCGGTCGCGCTCGAACAAGTAACCAACCTCAGTCAGTGTCAAAGAGCAGCCGACATGTGCCAGATACATCGCCGTCTGGCGGGCCAGCGCCACATTGGCACGCCCACGATTAGCCTTCTGAAGGGCATTGGTTGACACCCCAAAAACACAGGTCACCACATGTTCGATGACGAGCCGGAACCCCCGATACTGATTAGAAACGGGCATACAAGCATGTGTCAACAATTCTCCAGGCATTAGTTGAGAGCAATACTCATTGTGGTCCGAAATCGACTGCAACACGGGTCCACTCCACTCAAGTTTTCAACCGTTGGTCTGCATTGGCACTACAAACTACTCCAGAACTCCGCAGGCATGCCCTCCAAGTTAATCTAAGCGTGAACACGCGGGGATAAGTCATCAACTAAAAATAGAAAGTGTTTCCTTGAAAAGCGAGGCAACCAACTTATCCCCGCACCTCGGGCGCACGGCGACAGTGGTCTACCGTCACCAGGAGACCGCAATGCCCGTGCCAACCCACACGCCCCTTAGTCAAAAATCCGCCAACGGCTCGTCCCGCGCCGCCGCCCACACTGCCGACCTTGCGCGTCTGCTGCCGCTTTGGCCCCACGAATTGAACGATATGACCACCAATGGACGCGAAAGGCGCGTCGGGTTGTTGCGCAAAGCGCTGCGGGCCGAGCGCCGCCGCGGCCTCGCCGGACACTGGACCTACGATCTGGCCCGCCATTCCGCGTTGCTGCGTTGTTACAAACGCGAGGTTGAACTCGCCCACACGACTGGAACGGCTCAACCTTCAGCAATTACAAAAGCCAGAGCAGGTTAAAAGCTACTTCCGCGTACCGAGACCCATTTTCTTGGCAAGCTCTGAGCGTGCCCGCGCATAGTTGGGCGCAACCATCGGGTAATCGTGCGGCAAATCCCATTTCGCCCGGTACTGCTCCGGCGATAGGTTGTAATGCGTCCGCAAATGGCGCTTCAACGACTTGAATTTCTTGCCATCTTCCAGACAGACAATGTATTCGGGGCTGACCGACTTCTTGGGCGACACCTTGGGCTTCAACTCTTCCCGCTCGACCACCGCTTCTTTGCCGCTGATCCGGCTCAACACCGCGTGGGTATCCATGATCAGCGCCGGTACGTCGCTGGCCAGAACCGTATTGTTGCTCACATAAGCCGATACGATCCGGGTTGTCAGCTCAACCAATCCAATGGCGAGGTCTGCTTCCACGGTCTTCTCCTTGACGAACGATACGAACAAATCCGAATTTAACACGGCGGCAAAATCCAAAAGGCACAAAACGAGCAGTCAAGCACCAGCACAACCCAAGCACATAGGCAAACTATACTGTATGGGAGCGTGTGATACTTCAGCCAATGAGTACGATCACTTACATCTTGCTCAACACCTTTGCCGTGTGCGTGTCAATTGCAAACCCGGCACCCTCGCCCAGCACCCTTAATTTACCCGTCTCCTACCACCCCGACCGAGGACTACATGGCCAACACCAAAGCCGCACCCGTTTCCCCCGCAGCCCCACTTGCCGCCAAACACCCGGTCATCACGACCCATCACGGCATAACCTTGCAGGACGATTACGCCTGGCTGCGCGCGGCCAACTGGCAAGATGTCATGCGCGATCCGTCAAAACTCGACCCCGAAATCCGCGCCCTTCTCGAAGCCGAGAACGCCTACACCGAAGCGGCGCTGGCCGATGTCGCCCCCTTGCGCGAAACCCTGTTTGCCGAAATGAAAGCGCGCCTGAAACAAGACGACAGCTCCGTCCCAAGCCCCGACGGCCCCTACGACTACTATTCGAGCTTTGAGACCGGCGGCCAATACCCCCGCCTCTGCCGCCAGCAGCGCGGCAGCCCCGGCACCGAGACGATCCTCCTTAACGGCAACACCGAGGCCGAGGGCAAAACCTACTGGCAATTGAGCGAGACGGCCCACAGCCCCGATCATTCGCTGCTCGCCTACGCCGTCGACGA
Organism: Hyphomicrobiaceae bacterium; assembly: GCA_031417455.1. Classification (GTDB taxonomy): domain Bacteria; phylum Pseudomonadota; class Alphaproteobacteria; order Rhizobiales; family Hyphomicrobiaceae; genus JANXVY01. Next base: position 9,035 of record JANOVN010000187.1, read on the forward strand.
CAAGGGCTCCGAATTGGCCGCCATCGGCTTCCGCAACCTCGCCACGGGGAAAGACCTCCCCGATGTCATCCCCGACACGCGCGGCTCGATCGTCTGGTCCGCCGACAGTAAAACCGTGTTCTACGTCCGCCTCGATGAAAACCAGCGCCCGCAATCCGTCTGGCGTCACACCCTCGGCACGGACATCGCCACCGATGTCAAAGTCTACGAGGAACAAGACCCCGGATTCTTCGTTGGCATCGGCCAGACCCAATCGGCCAAGTTCATCGCCATCGTCGCCCACGACCACGAAACCAGCGAAGTCCACCTGATCGACGCCCACAACATCGACACCCCGGCGATCCTCGTCTGCGCCCGCCAACCAGGCCACGAATACTCCGTCGAACATTCCGTCACGACCGAAGGCGACGCCCTCATCATCTTGACCAACAAGGACGCCGAGGACTTTCGCATACTCACTTGCCCGCTCGCGCCGCGATCCACTGCAGCGCCATCACCGCAAAACTGGCGCGAAATCGTCCCCCATCAATTGGGCCGCCTGATCCTCGACGTCGCTGTTTTCAAAAACCACATCGCCCGCCTCGAACGCCTCGAGGGCCTGCCCCGCATCATCATCACGAGCCTTCCAGACCTGACCGAACACGCCATCGCCTTCGACGAGGAAGCCTATGCCCTCGGCATGGACGCCGGTTACGAGTTCGACACCACGCTGCTGCGCTTTTCCTACTCATCCATGACCACGCCAAATGAAACCTACGACTACGACATGGCAACCCGCACCCGCACGTTGCGCAAGCGCCAGGAGGTCCCCAGCGGCCACAACCCCGCCGATTACGTCACCCGCCGCGTCATGGCTCCAGCCATTGACGGCGAACTCGTCCCCGTCTCCCTCCTCTATCGCAAGGATACCCCCCTCGACGGCACCGCGCCCCTGTTCCTCTACGGTTACGGCGCTTACGGCATCTCGATCCCGTCGGGCTTCTCCACCGCCCGCCTCTCGCTCGTTGATCGCGGCATGGTCTTCGCCATTGCCCACATTCGCGGCGGCAAGGAGAAGGGCTATCGCTGGTACGCTAACGGCAAGATGGACAAAAAGCTCAACACCTTCACCGACTTCATCGCGGCTGGCAAATATCTCGCCGCCAACAAGTTCACCGCGTGCGGCAACATCGTCGCCAACGGCGGCTCGGCAGGCGGCATGCTGATGGGCGCGGTCGCCAACATGGCCCCCGACCTGTTCCTTGGCATCATCGCCGACGTGCCCTTCGTCGACGTCTTGAACACCATGCTCGACGGCACGCTGCCCTTAACGCCGCCCGAATACCTCGAATGGGGCAACCCCGAAGCCAGCCCCAAAGCGTTCGCCGATATCGCGTCCTACAGCCCCTACGACAATGTGGAGGCCAAAGCCTACCCCCACATCTTCGCCTATGGCGGACTGACCGACCCCCGCGTCACCTACTGGGAACCCGCCAAGTGGATCGCCAAACTCCGCGCGAACAACACCTCTGACAACCTCATCCTGCTCAAAACCAACATGTCCGCCGGCCACGGCGGCGCATCCGGTCGCTTTGAATCCCTGAAAGAAGTCGCCCTCGACTACGCCTTCGCCCTCAAGGTCGCCGGGAAAGCGGGGGCTTAGATGGCGACGGGGCTTAAGCCACTACCTTCTCTACGGCGTCGGGATCTTTTGACTTTCCCTTTCCTGCCTGCCGCGTGCTTACAGCAAGCGCCGCCTTTTCCATTGTGCATGCGATTTCAATGGCACCAAGATCGAATTCTCTAGGCAGAAGGGGCGCTGTTCGTGACTCATCCTTCCACAAGCACACAAGGACCATCGCGTTCGGCATGGATTGCCGAATGCGCCGGATGAGAAAGCGGGCGTGGGACTCACTTGATCGGCTGTCGAGATATGAAATGGCTACGATTTCGATTGGAACTGCCATTGTTTTCAGCAATGTCTTGTTAAATTCACGCGCCGCGATGACGGCCGATTGCACCCCGCCTTCCATGAGAACGCGAGAAAGTAACATGCCCGCAGCCTGATCCAAGGGAGTCCGACCACCGATGATAAGCACGCTTGGTTCTATTCCAGGTGGAGGGACGAGGGGCGTGTCAGGGTCTGCAACCGCCTTTGTAGCGTCGGGCGTCACGATCTCCGTCGCCAATTCAGGGAGGTAATCAATAAGACCCTCCACCGAACGCAGGACAACCGTCATTCGGGCCGAATCGAGCGCGCCCCGCTCGAAATCCAATTGTGCCAACTGAAGTCCAGGAATTGCGATCTCGTCCACGTACGCCATGAACGACCCTTGCTTAAGATAAGCTTCGGCCTGGCTTGCAGCGTCTTCGGGGTCGCCCGCAAGAAGCCGCTGATAAATCATCTGTTTAGGTGTTAAGGCCGGCGTAGCTCCGAGCAAGACCTCAAGAAAGTCGAGCCTTTCTACGTGTTTGCCGAGCACGATTAGGAGGACCGTCAGCGGCGTCGCGAGCACGAGGCCTACAGGTCCCCATGCCCAAGTCCAGAACATCAAGGCTAGAATCCCGGCCAAGGGCGACAATCCGGTTAGTCGGCCCCGAAATTTTGGTTCGACGAGTTGGCCCATGATGAGTTCAGCGACCAAATAAAGAAGTGCTGTGTAGGCTACCATCGTCCAGCCCGGATCGACTGCAGCAGCGATTGCAATTGGCAATGCCGCCGCGAGTAAGCCACCCAGACTGGGAACAAAGCGCATTACGCCAGCCATTATTCCCCAGAGGACCGGATTGGGGACCCCGATCAGCAGGAGCCCGAAAGCCATGCTCGAACCGTAAACAGCATTTGCAAAAGTCTGGGCGAGGTAAAATTGGCTCAGGCGGCCTGCGGCGTCGTTCATCGCCTCGGTCGTGCGTTCAAGGTCATGGGCCCCGGCAAGCCGGATCACGCGGTCTCTCAAATCCTCCTGCTGGAGAAGAATGCAAATCACGAGCAAGAGGACGATGCCGCTGGTTGCAAGCGGGGAAAGCGCCGAAATCAAAAAGCGTTGGAAAGATTCAAACGCTCTGGCCGGCGGTTGACGGATCTCAACGGGAATAGGACTCTCGACGTTTGGTATCGGTATTGAACTGCGTGATAGAGTGCCCGCCACGTCTCTCCGCGTCGACTCTAGTTCATTTCCAAGCTTGCCGAGAGTGTCACTGGCTTTCTTCAGGACGCCACTTGTCACCGGCAAGTTGCGCAGTGCGGTCATCTTGTCGTGCAGGGTTGCTTCATACTTCGGTAGGTCATTGGCAAGATCCGTAACCTGCCGCGCAATGGTGCCCCCCAGCAGCACGATCAGGCTGGCCGCAATCAGCACAGCAATGAGCACGGAGGGTATTCGACCAAATCGCAATCGCTTCAGCATTTGAACCAAAGGATTGAGGACAAAGCTCAGTAAGACTGCAATCACAATTGGAATAAAGACGGCGTGAGCCAACGTCAGAGCCGCGACAAGGGCAAGGGCCGAGATGATCGCCAGCGGGCCGGCCACATCCCATCCAGCTTGACGAACGACTTTAGTGTCTTCGATCATGTCGATTTTCTAACAGACTGGATATCGCCGCAGCGTCGGCATGCGAAGCGGACTCAAGACTCTGGCTTAATTGCAATCAATCGTGCGATTTCGATCGCTTTCTTGTCGACAAATGAGACGTTGGGGATCGTAATGCTCCCGGCCTGAAGATCCTTTCCATAAAACACCAAATCGCCCGACCCAAGGCCCAACACAATATGCCGGAAGTAGTCTTGTTCGCGGCGCTCAAACCTCATCCCCTGCGTGTCGAAACTCTGAACGCCACCACCGACGTGGCTTATTTGCGCAAATTGGCCAGGGCGTACGCGCCAGTAGGAAAAGCGATCGAATACAAAGACTCCTAGCAACCAAACGATCAGCAATACAGTTGAAAACACCAAATAAAAGCCGACATTTGCTTTTGCAGATAGCTGAGGTATCAGAGAAAATATTTCGTCCCACCACCCAAACCACGCGAATAGAACCGCGATAAAACCAAATGAAATTAATGCAACCACAGAGTAGATGCCGCGCAGCTTGGCGTTAGAAAAAACGATTAGCCCGATCAGAACGGTGATGAAAAGGAGGCCAGGATTATTGCTAGAATGAACGTAACTGATGCTTCCAGCGTTAGTGGTTACAAGGTTCCCTTGGAAATAAGTTACCAAGGCGATGACATATCCAGTAACAATAGCCGGCCACCAATACAGCAAATTAGAATGACTAATCAGTACGACCTCATTTACCTTGGTCGCCCTCATATTTGGCAATGCACCCGTGACCATCAGCTAACTCCTCCCACAAAAGTCAATTCGAACGGCGACAATGCCGCTCAAAGAATCACGATTGAACATGTAACTGAACATGTAACGCCGCCGTCGCCAAATCGTTCCACCATCGGTGGTTTCACGGCAGCTTGGAGCACCATCTTTGCCGTTTCCCCCAGGGATCGCTACGACGTGACACTCCATTGCAACTCTGGCCCCAAAGCCACAAAAAAGCGGCGTGATTTCTCACGCCGCTCCAACTGATACCACCGCGCGAACGCCGCCGGAACCTCAAGTCTCGACGTCATCCCAACCGCCGCCAGCGTCGCCGCCCGAACTCACGTCCTGAGCCTCGTCCTGCGCCGCATCGGCCTCAAGGGCTGCATCCTGCAACTCGTCCTGCGTTGCGTCCGCATCGCGCAGCGCGCCGCTGTTGTCAGCGTTTTGTCCAGCCGCGTGCGCATTGTTCCCGCCGCCGAACAATCCCGACAGGCTATTGGCGACCATCATACCCCCAGCCACACCGGCAGCCGTCTGCAACGCTGAGCGCATGAAGCCACCGCTTGCTGCTGGTGCTTGGGCCATAGGCGCTGGTGCTGCTTGCTGGCCGCCTCCGCCGAACCAGCCGCTACGCTGAGGCGCTGCCGGCTGTTGCTGGGGAGCCGTCTGCCAGGGCGAGCCTTGCGGCGCCGAAACCGGCGGCACGGAACTACGGGCCGAACCGATCCGCCCGCCCAGGAAACTACCGCCGCCAGCAGCCGGTGCCGCAGCCGTTCCACGCGACTGCAAATCAGCAATCTGATCTTCCATGTCGCGGATGCGCAATTCCTGTTCTTCCATCTGATGCTCGTAGACGAGCGCGGTTTGCACCAGCATGTAACCGGCATCGCGATTAGACCGCAGCGCATCCGAAATCACGCGATCCGCCTGCGGATCCTTGGAGACTGCTCCCTGCGATGCAAGCCGCTGGAACAAGTCCTGAATCATGCGTTGTTCGTCAGGTGTCATAGTACAAGCCTCCCTTGGGGGTCATCAGTGCGGTTTAGGCGAAGTGTAAGCGGTTCGCCGTGAAAAACCGCTCAAAGACCAGTGGCGCGGCATATATGGTGCTTCCCACTCGCTTCCCGCAAGAGGGCACGGCATTAACTTGGCGATAGACTGCTATTTCTTTGGTTTACGAATCGGCAACGGCACCGCCGCAGCCACCGGAGCCTCCGCAACCGGCTCTCCAACAGGCTCCGCGCTCGACGGCGTTACTGGAACAGCATCCGCAGGCTTTGCCATAACAGGTGCCGCCTTCGCCGCGTTGATCTTGACCGGCGCAACAGGCACCGCCGCCGCTGCCGCATTGGCCTGGGCCTGCGCTTCCTTGGCAGCCTTCGCCTCGCGCTCGACCTTACGCCAATTGGCAACCGCCGCGTTGTGCTCCTTCAAAGTTTCCGAAAACGCATGCCCGCCGCTACCGTCGGCCACGAAATAAATATCGTTCGTCTGCGCGGGATTGAGCGTCGCCTCAATGGCCAGCCGCCCCGGATTGGAAATCGGCGTCGGCGGCAGCCCATCGATCTGGTAAGTGTTGTAGGCTGTCTTCTGATCGATGTCCGACCGCATGATCGGCCGCCCCAGCGGCCCCTGACCGCCGGAAATTCCGTAAATGATCGTCGGGTCCGACTGCAACCGCATGTTCTTGCGCAACCGGTTGACGAACACCGCCGCCACCTTCTCGCGCTCGTCCGACTTGCCGGTTTCCTTTTCCACGATGGACGCCATGATCACGGCCTGCTGCATCGTCTGGAACGGCACGCCTGCTTGGCGCTTTTCCCACGCAGCCGTCACCAATTTCGTATGTTCCGCCTGCATCCGCTCGATCAAATCCTGCCGCGACGTCCCGCGCGTAAACACATACGTGTCCGGCAACAGCGTGCCTTCCGTCGGCATTTGCGTAATCTCGCCCGTCAGACTTTCGGCAGCCTTGAGCCGCTCGACAATCTGTTGACTGGTCAGCCCTTCGGGAATTGTAATCTTGGCCGCAGCAGTCCGCCCCTCGACCAGAATATCGACCACCTCGCGCATGCTGACGTTCTTCTTGAACTCATAGGTCCCAGCCTTGAGTTCCCCGTTCTTGTGCTGGCCCAACGCCGAATTCAGCATCTGCCCCGCAGTGAACGTCCACCGGTTGGCAATGATCCCGTCCTTCTCCAGCCGGGATGAAATATCCAGCCGCCCCGCCCCCTTGGGAACGACAAAGCCCTTGGCAACATCCAACGGCCCCGGCCCCTCGAATTGCGAATAAATCAGCGCGCCCGATCCGCCCACCGCGACCGCGATCAGCATCAGCGCCGTCAACAGCGTGCTCATCACACGCACGACGCGCGATTCAGCCTTATGCTCGCGCAATCGCTTACCTCCAACCGGACGCGACGGCGGACGCTTGGCCTCAAGGTTCACGGCAGGGCTCGTCGGCGGCGCCGTGCGCGTCTTGCCCCCAGAGGCCCCGTTACCAGAACCTTTGCCCTTCGCAGGCTTATCAGCCTCGCCGGATCGCTTTTGAAAGGCCATGATCACCAACCAATTGTCTGCCGTCGTCCAAGCAGCTGTATGCCATCTTCCGAGCAGCTCATCTCACACGCAAGCGTACCCAAAAATATGGCAAAAGGGCGTTGCGTCCACGCACGCTGCCCCTGTCACAAGAAACAACGCCTTACTGCCAGCAACGGCAACCCGTTGCAATGATTTAGCAAATTGAGGTTAAGCTAAGATATTTCACCTGTCTGCTGGTTACTCAACCAACCCACGAACACGCCCAAGGTCTACCGCTGCGCCAACCAGCGGCAAAATTCAGCGCACGCAGATCAGCTGACCCGGCGCAGAACGAGCGATGCATTGGTCCCGCCAAACCCGAATGAGTTCGAAAGCACTGTATTCACTTCGCGCTTCTTGGCTTGCAGCGGCACCAGATCAATTGCCGTTTCAACCGACGGGTTCTGCAGATTCAACGTCGGCGGCACGATATTATCGCGGATCGACAACACCGAAAACACCGCCTCGATCGCCCCGGCCGCGCCAAGCAGATGGCCCGTCGCCGACTTGGTGGCCGACATGGCAAGTTTACTGGCCGAATTTCCAAACAACCGCTCGACTGCGCCAAGCTCGATCTCGTCGCCCATCGGCGTCGACGTCCCGTGCGCGTTGACGTATTCGATATCGCTCGGCAAAATTCCCGCGCGTTTGATGGCAGCCGTCATGCAGCGGAACGCACCATCCCCATTCTCTGCCGGCGCAGTGATGTGGAACGCGTCACCCGACATGCCATAACCGATCACTTCGGCATAAATCGTCGCCCCGCGCGCCTTGGCGTGTTCCAGCTCTTCAAGCACGACGACGCCGGCGCCTTCGCCCATGACGAACCCATCGCGGTCCTTGTCATAGGGGCGCGATGCTTCCGTCGGACGATCATTGAACCCGGTCGACAATGCGCGGCAGGCAGCAAATCCCGCCAATGCTATACGTCCCACGGGGCTTTCGGCACCACCTGCGACCATGATGTCGGCATCTCCTAACATCACGATGCGCGCGGCATCGCCAATCGCGTGCGTTCCCGTCGAACACGCCGTCACCACCGAATGATTGGGTCCTTTGAGCTTGTGCTTGATCGACACGTAGCCCGATGCCAGATTGATCAAGCGGCCCGGAATGAAGAACGGGCTGACCCGTCGCGGACCCTTTTCCTTGAGCAGCACCGCCGTCTCGGCAATCCCGTTCAGTCCCCCAATTCCCGAGCCGATCAGAACGCCTGCGCGCTCCTGCTGTTCGGCTGTCTCGAGTTTGAAACCGGAATCGCGAATGGCCTCGGTCGCTGCGGCAACCGCGAAAACAATGAAATCATCGACCTTGCGCTGGTCCTTGGGTTCCATCCAGTCGTCGGCATTGAACTTGCCTTCGCTCTGGGGACCGCGTGGCACCATGCATGCGATCTGACAGGTAAGATCGTCGACCCCGATCTCATCGACCCGCCGCGCGCCGCTCTTGCCCGCCAACAAATTCTGCCACGTAGCATCCACGCCGCTGCCGAGCGGCGTAACAAGTCCCAAACCGGTGATAACGACCCGACGCATTTGGTTCCCTGTCGATTTGTGTGTTTCTCGAACGCCGGCCAAAAACAGACGGCTTCCCGATCAACGCGTATCCAAAAATAAAAAAGCGGCGAGGGCACGGTGGCCCGCACTCTCGCCGCCTGAAGTCGACGACGTTGGCCTTAAGCCGCAGTCGAAGCGTTCTTTTCCAGGAACTTGACGGCATCGCCGACCGTCAGAATGTGCTCGGCGGCATCATCTGGGATCTCGCAACCGAACTCTTCCTCGAAGGCCATGACGAGTTCAACCGTATCAAGGCTGTCGGCACCAAGATCATCGATGAAGCTGGCGTTTTCGGTGACCTTCTCGGCCTCGACGCCCAGATGCTCCACCACGATCTTCTTCACGCGCTCTGCGACATCGCTCATTGTTTTTCCTCGCGTCCTTGGCTCTTTACGACAGCAAACGAATTTACTGCTGGGGTTGTGGTTTGATTCTCAGTGTCTGCACAACGGTACGCAGTCAGCGTTCCTGTTGAACAGTGAATTTCGACGAGCGGCGTTCATCTAAAGTGCGCCCCGTCTATGACAGCAAAACCAGCGGATTTCAAACGCCGGTCCCAGTCTGCCATGTGAAGCGTTGGGCACCTATCACACTTCCCAACGCTTAGCTAGCTTGGCCGCGTTCCACCTCGGGGCATCCAGTCGCACCCTTGAGTTATCCCGCAGCCAACCGGCCTATACCATAGCCATTCCGCCGTTGATATGGAGGGTTTGACCGGTAATGTACCCACCTTCGTCGCTGGCGAGATAGAGCGCACCCGCAGCAATGTCGGTCGTCGATCCAAACCGCTTGGCCGGGATCATTTCAGCGATTTCGGCCTTCTGCTTGTCGTTTAAAACGTCGGTCATGGGCGTAGCGATGAACCCCGGCGCGATGCAATTGGCCGTGATACCGCGCGATGCGACTTCACGCGCCAGCGACTTCGTCATCCCGATCATGCCCGACTTGGCCGCCGCATAGTTGCCCTGGCCAGGATTGCCGAACACACCCGACACCGACGAAATATTGATAATGCGCCCGTATCCCGACTTGTTGCGCACCATGTGGCGCGACGCAGCGCGGCATAGCATGAACGCCGAGGTCAGATTGACGGCGATCACATCGTCCCACTGCTCGTCCTTCATCACCATGAACAGATTGTCCTTGGTGAGACCCGCATTGTTCACGAGAATATCGAGCCGCCCCATCTTGGCGACCGCTTCGTCGATCAACTTGGCGACCTTTGCCCGGTCAGCCAGATCGCACGGCACCACATGCACCCGCTCGCCAAGTTCTGCCGCGAGCTTTTCCAGCAGCTCCACCCGGCGGCCCGAAATCGCAACCGTCGCGCCAGCCTTATGGAACGCCCGCGCAATGCCTTCGCCCAGTCCGCCCGTCGCACCCGTCACAAGTGCAGTTTTACCCGTCAAATCAAACATGCTCGTCTCACTTTCTAAATGCTCGAAATCTTACAATCCCAGGAGAGGACGCGCAGCCTCGATATCGGCTGGCGTTCCAACGCTCACCGCATTCAACGTCTTCTCGATCCGCTTCACCAGACCGCTCAGCACCTTGCCTGAACCGACCTCGACCACGTCCGTCACGCCCAGCGCGGCCATTGCCATGACGCACTCGCGCCACCGCACGGTGCCCACAACCTGACGCACGAGCAGATCGCGGATTTCGGCAGGGTCTGTCACCGCCTGCGCCGTCACATTCGCAATGACTGGCACGCACGGCGACTTCATCGCAACCTTGCCAAGCGCCACCGCCATCGCGTCCGCCGCCGGCTTCATCAGCGCACAATGAAACGGCGCCGACACCGGCAGCATCACCGCCCGCCGCAATCCGTGGGCCTTGCCAACCTCGGCCACGCGCTCAACCGCTGCCTTATGCCCCGACAGCACGATCTGCCCAGGATCATTATCGTTGGCCACGTCGCAGACCTGACCCTGCGCTGCCTCGGCGGCAATCACCTTGGCCACGTCCAGCCCCACGCCCAGCAACGCCGCCATCGCGCCCAACCCAACCGGCACCGCCGCCTGCATCGCCTCGCCACGCAGCCGCAGCAACCGCGCCGTGTCGCTCAAACTGAACGTCCCAGCCGCTGCATGCGCTGAATATTCGCCCAGCGAATGACCCGCCACGCACTTGACCGACTTCTTGAGATCGAACCCAAATTCCTTTTCGAGCACCCGCATCGCGGCCATCGAAACCGCCATGAGTGCTGGCTGCGCGTTCTGGGTGAGCGTCAGGGTCTCCTTGGGGCCTTCAAACATGATGGCCGACAGCTTTTGACCCAGCGCGCTATCGACCTCGTCGAACACCTCGCGTGCCGCGCTAAACTGCATGGCCAGTTCACGGCCCATACCGACGTCCTGGCTGCCCTGTCCTGGAAATACCAATGCGATCACTTAGCGCCCCTGACCTGTTGCAAAAAAATCCTACTCGCGCTTTGATCTGCGAAAGCTGCGATGTCAAGAGCGACGAAATGGACTTGAAAGACGAAAAATCAAGCCCTATCTGCCAACTGAACTACTGGACCGGGCCCCTCTGGCAGCTTCCGTAACGGACGTTGTGATGTCGGACTGTAGTGCGCGTAGAAGCATTATTCTTTGCCCCGCGCCCCGTTCCGACCGAGGGAGTTTCTCGACATGATGATGACGCTTGACGCTGTGATGATGGGCAAACCGCTCTGGATGTGGGCCGGTTTCCTTACCGTCATAGTCGCGCTTTTGGCTCTTGATCTCGGCGTCTTCCACCGCAAATCGCACGAGATGGGCGTCAGGGAAAGCCTTGTCATGAGCGCCTTCTACATTGGAATTGCTCTTCTTTTTGGCGCGTGGGTCTGGGTGACGCTCGGGGCCGTCAGCGGCGAAAACTACTTCACCGGCTACCTCGTCGAAAAAACGCTGTCCATGGACAACGTCTTCGTCATTTCGCTGATTTTCGGCTACTTCGCCATTCCCCTCAAATACCAGCACCGAGTTCTGTTCTGGGGCATCGTGGGCGCCCTCGTTCTGCGCGGCCTCATGATCTTTGCCGGTGCGGCATTGATCGCCAAATTCCATTGGATCCTCTACATCTTCGCCGCCTTCCTGATCATCACTGGCGTCAAGATGTTCACATCCAAGAACGCCGCGATGGACATTGAACACAACCCCGTCCTCAACTTCCTCCGCCGCAATCTTTCGATCACCACCCAACTGCGCGGCGAGCACTTCATTGTCCGCGAACCCGACCCCAAAACCGGAAACGTCATCACCTGGGTGACGCCGCTGTTCATCGCCCTCGTCATGATCGAATTCGTCGACCTGATCTTCGCCGTCGACAGCATCCCGGCGATCTTCGCCATCACGACCGACCCGTTCATCGTCTACACCAGCAACATCTTCGCGATCCTCGGCCTGCGTGCGCTGTACTTCGCGCTAGCAGCCGTCGTCGACCGCTTCCAGTACCTGAAGCAAGCCCTCGCGCTGATCCTGATCTTCATCGGCGCAAAGGTCTACGTCAGCGAATTTCTGGCCTGGAAAGTCCCCGCCACCCTCTCGCTTGGCGTCACCGTCGCCCTCATCGCCGGCGGCATCGTTTACTCGCTGTACCGGACCAGCAAACCACAAATCCCCTCAACTCACTAAACCGACGCGCAGCGTCGAGAGAGCAACGCTACCCGTGGCGAGCAGGAGCGCCACGGCGCGTGAGGCAAGAGGGCCACCCTCCCTTCAAAGCCCAACGGGCTTTAGGGAGCAACGCGACCCGGCACGAGTGCCGTGTCATCGCAAAGCGATGCTCTGCATCAACGCTGGAGCGCCATATCGCGTGAGGCACAAAAAGAGCGCGTGAGGCTGCTAGAGAGGCCGCGGCAGCCCCAGCGTCACGCAAGCAACCGCTGCAACGCCAAGCACCATGAACGTCAGCGCCATTCCACCCACCCGCATGGGTAAAATATGCGGCGTCTGCGACAGCGCATAAGCATGGCTGACGCGCCCCACCAGCAACGTCGCCCCCAGCACATGGAGCAACATCCCCGGCGCTTTCATGCTTTCGAGCAACCCGATCAGGATCAGCGCATACGGCGTGTACTCGATGAAATTCGCATGCACCCGGATGCGCCGCAGCAGCTGATGATTGTCACCGTCGCCAATCTCGACCTTGCCCGCCCTGCGCACGCCAATCACCCGCACCGACAGATACACTAACAGTAACGTCAGCAGTCCGGCATAAATCGCGGTGATCGGCATTCGTTCTCTCCCTGGATGAACCCGTTGAAGTTCTTACGCCTTCTGTACTTTCAACCGTGCAATCAAGCTGGACGTGTCCCAGCGCTTGCCGCCCAACTTCTGCACGTCGCCATAGAACTGATCGACTATGGCCGTCACCGGCAGGCTCGCCCCGTTGCGGCGCGCTTCGTCGAGCACAATCCCTAAGTCCTTGCGCATCCAATCGACGGCAAAGCCAAAATCGAACTTTTCCGCATCCATCGACTTCCAGCGGTTTTCCATCTGCCACGACTGCGCCGCCCCCTTCGATATCGTGTCCATGACCGCCGCCATATCGAGCCCTGCGGACTTGCCGAAATGCACAGCTTCCGCCAATCCCTGCACAAGCCCGGCAATCGCAATCTGATTGACCATCTTGGTGAGTTGCCCCGCCCCCGACGGCCCGATCCGGTTCACCATTTTGGCAAAGTGGGCAATAACCGGCTGGGCCTTGGCAAAGGCCGCCTCATCGCCGCCCACCATCACCGTCAACTGGCCATTCTCAGCCCCCGCCTGCCCGCCCGACACCGGCGCGTCGAGAAACTCAAACCCGCTTGCCTTCGCAGACGCCGCCAACTCGCGCGCCACGTCCGCGGAAGCCGTCGTGTTGTCGATAAAAATCGCAGCCGTCGTCATCGCCGAAAACGCGCCGTCCTTACCCGTCGTCACCGACCGCAGATCGTCGTCATTACCGACGCAACAAAACACGAACTCGGCCCCCTTCGCCGCCTCCGCTGGCGTCAGCGCTACGCGTCCGCCGCCATTGGCTGCAACCCAAGCCTCAGACTTCGCTGTCGTCCGATTATACACGCTGAGCGAATGCCCGCCGCGCTTGGCCAGATGCCCAGCCATGGGGTAGCCCATGACGCCCAAGCCCAAAAACGCGACGTTGGCCATTTTTGCCTCTTTGCTCTAGGTTTCGCTCAATTGAACTTTGGGTGAAGGCCTAGGCGAAAACGAAGGTCCCGCCAAGAACTTCCTAAAAGCCAAGAACTTCCTAAATGCCAAGAACTTCCTAAATGCCGAGAACTTCCAATATGCGAGCACGACCAGGGAATATCGCCACATGGCATCGAAGGCCAAGCCGACCGCTCTCAACAAGCCTACCGCTCTCACCAAGCCGACTGCCCCGGCAAGCGTAGGCCCCAGCGTCGTCACCCTGGAGGACATCCAGCAGGCCCGCAAAACCTTAGGCACCGCCATCCTCAACACCGACTTCGACCACTCGCGCACGCTGTCTGAAATGATCGGTGCCGAAGTCTGGCTCAAGTTCGAGAATCTGCAATTTACGAGTTCCTACAAGGAGCGCGGCGCTCTGAACCGCCTGTCGCACCTAACGCCCGAACAAAAGCAGCGCGGCGTCATCGCCATGTCGGCGGGCAACCACGCCCAGGGCGTCGCCTACCACGCCAAACGCCTCGGCATCCCCGCGACCATCGTCATGCCCGAAGGCACGCCGACGATCAAAATCGAAAACACCCGCCACCACGGCGCGGAAGTCATTGTCACCGGCAAAACCCTCGAAGATTCAGCAGCAGCCGCTCGCCAGATGGCAGCCGAACGTGGCCTGTACTTCCTCCACCCGTTCGACGATCCCGTCGTCATCGCCGGCCAAGGCACCATCGCGCTCGAAATGCTGGAAGCCGTCCCCGAACTCGACACCCTCGTCATCCCCATCGGCGGTGGCGGGCTCATCAGCGGCATTGCCACCGCCGCCAAAGCGATCAAACCGTCGATCCATATCGTCGGCGTCGAAGCCCAGCTCTATCCCTCGATGTACAATCGCATCAAAAACGCCAAGCTCCCCATCGGTGGCGACACGCTGGCTGAAGGTATCGCTGTCAAAACGCCGGGCGAGATCACGTCCTCCATCATCGCCCGCCTCGTCGACGACATCGTTCTCGTCCCCGAAGCAGCGTTGGAACGCGCGGTCGCCCTCCTGATCGGCATCGAAAAAACTGTCGTCGAGGGTGCCGGTGCCGCAGGCCTCGCGGCAGTATTATGCAATCCCCGCCACTATGCCGGCCGCAAAATCGGCCTCGTCCTGTGCGGCGGCAACATCGACACGCGCTTGCTCGCTTCCGTCTTGACCCGCGAGCAAGCCCGCGAAGGCCGCCTCTCGCGCCTGACGATCGACATCCCCGACCAGCCCGGCCAGCTCGCCAAAGTCTCAGCCGTCATCGGCAACTGCGGCGCAAACATCATCGAAGTCTACCACCAGCGCGTCTTCACCGACCTGCCCGCCAAAGGCACCGAACTCCACCTCGTCATCGAGACGCGAGATCGCACCCACCTCCAGCAGACCATCGACGATCTGAAGGCCGCCAGCTACGCCATCACGCTGAAAAGCGGCCCCGTCGGCGGCGGAAGTCACTAAATCCCTCCAGCGGCGATTAAGGGAGACCCTGTCTCGCACATGGCCGGGCTTGTCGGCCCTCGGGCTCGATACGAGGGGCCCAGCCATCCAGAGGTCGCAATGCAAATTGCCGCAGTCGTGATCAGATCAAATCGGCGCTTGCGGAAACGCGAGCTGCTCGCGCGCTTTCCACTCATTGGTCACGTAATTGATGATGATCGACTTGCGCACGCCGTCGATCTGGCGCGGCTCGAAGCCATGATACGTGTTGTTCGACGGCACGAAGATCATCGCCCCGTTCGGCACAAACGGCGAGCGGCCGATGTGTTTCTTTTCGTTGTCATAAATGTCGGTCCCCAAGACCGAATGCTGCGGATCTGTCGACAGATACAGCAGCATCGTGAACACCTTGACGCCCAAGTCGGTGTGGGGCTCAAGCCAGAACCCATTGATATCTTGGGCAAACTCGATGCGCAGATACGAACCCTTCAGATTGATCCCGTAAACCTTTTCGATGTGCTCAGTCATCGCCGGGCTCTGGAACCCATCCGCCACCGCCTGGCACACCGGAAACTTCTCGCGATTCCCAGCGTCGAAATACGTCCGCGTTGCATTGTGCAGTTCACGTTTGCCCGAAATCCCCGATAGTGCAGGCGCGGCAAACGGCAATGCTTGAATTGCCGTCACAGCGTCAGCAGGCAAGCACTTGGTGACGAACCAATGCTTGTAAGGTGCCGCGACAGCCGTGGAGTTGGCGATTGCTTCGTGCATCGAGGCAACGACAGCGTCCGATGTAATAGCCATGATCGACGTTCCTCGAAATTTCCGGTGCGCCTGACTAGCCCCTTCCCGCGCACCTGACCAGCGGCGCGGCGACGCGGGGCAAAGGATTCTAACAAAAGTGATCACCTACTCATGCCGACTGGCTGACAGCAAACCTTCGCTGGCAGATGCGTCGACGAGGCGTTTGAAAGCAAAAGAGTCACTTCAAAACGCGCAAACCCTCCGCCGTGTGTCACGGGGAGGGTCTGAACGGATGGCTGGTAGTGTTGGCAGTTTTTAACAGTTGATAGAGAAATGAAGACCTAAATACCGCGTTGAAGCGTATAACCTGAACTGAACGCCTTGGCCGTTGACGGCACCCAGATCGAAAAGATCAGGACGCCCGCTGCAACGGCAAAGCAAATCATCATACCCACGCGCGGCCAGTATCCAGTTGAGCTGTCGATGTACTTGGCTTGATCGAGATCCATGAACGGCCTGTCTGACTTGGCGGGTTGCGTCTGGGCGGGAAGCGTCTGGGCGAGAAGTGTCTGAGATGCTGCGTCGTTGAGGAATTTATAACCAGTAACGATTCATTAGTCCATCACAGTAGAAATATAGCGTTAACTGCGATCTTCTTAATTTAACACATTGTTTACTTGTGTTGACGCCAAGTTAATCTTTGCCTCAACACGACCTGTTTTTGTTCATTTTACCCGCAAAAACCGCGTCCCTGACGCCTCCAAGGCCCGGCAAAGCACGCACCACCTCTAGGCGAGAGGTTAACCCGCCGCTATTGTCGCGCCGGGACGACGCGAAATCGAGCTTGTGCTGCGCACTTAGGAGAATCAATGACGGGTCTAATCGGTTCCCGCTGCCGCACGTGGCTGCAACGGGAATGGGGCATGGGAAAAGGCAGGATCGCCGCAGCAATCGCCGCGGCGGTGTGGATTGCCGCCAGCAGCTCGTGGCCCGCCTTCGCTCGCCCTCCTGTTCGCGCCGAAAAGATCCAGGCAGGCCAGCCGACGCCACCTGCCGTAGCCGCCCCTGAAGCGGCGTCACCTGCCGCTGTACCGGAGCCCACCACCCCTGCGGCCGCTGCAGAAATGACACCCCAGTCAACCAGCAAACCAGCAGAACCGCCGACAACGCCGCCGGTCACAGATCCTGTTGCGGTCGCGCCAGCCCCGGTCCCTCCCACTACCATCACCGCGCCCGCCGTCCCAGCGCTTGGCATCACGCCGCCAGAGGACCCCCGCCTCGCCCAGGTCTTCGCCGTTTTCGATGCCACCTGCGCCCAGTGCCACCAAACCGGCAAACTCAGCCAACCAAGCCCATCCGGCGCGCTCGGCAACATCCTCGACTTGCCCCAGGTCGCCCGCCAATCCCACCTCGTCCGCGCGGGCCAGCCCGACGCATCCTTAATCTACCAAGTCCTCCTCGACCGCCACCGCCCGCTCGAACTGACGCCCGAGATCAAGTGGCCAGGTGCCGACGACATTGCCCGTGTCCGCACCTGGATTGCCGAACTCCCGGCTCAGACCGCCACCTGTGTCCTGAAAAAGCCTGTCACCAGCGACGACATCGCCACCGCCATCGACGCCGCCGTGACCACAGCTGGTGAAGCCGCCGCCCGCGAACTGCGCTTCATCACTCTGGCCCACTTAGCCAACGCCTGCGCGACGCCTGCGGAAATGGAAAGCTACCGCCAAGCCCTCTCCAAGATTTTAAACAGCCTATCCTGGGGCTCGCAGCCCATCGCCCCCGTCGCCATCGACGAAGCCAAAACCATCCTGGCCTTCAAACTTTCCGACATCGGCTGGGTCGACGAACACTGGAACGCACTCGCCCGCGCCGAACCCAAGGCCCATGCCACCGACCTCGCCGCCAAACTCAAGGCCCCTGCCGCCAACCCGCGCCCCATCCGCGGCGACTGGCTGGCATTTGCCGCCACCAGCCCCCCGCTCTATGCTGAACTATTGGGCCTGCCGCCGACGCTTGATGAAACCGCCCGCCTTCTCGGCATCAACCGCCGCAGCGATACCATCGACGGTCGCGGCATGCGCGCCGGTCTGAAAACGAGTTCCATCACCCGCGGCCCCCGCGTCATCGAACGCCATCAGGCCGACACCCGCCGCTTCTGGCTTACCCACGATTTCGCCGACAGCTTGGGCGAACACGACATCTTCGAACGCCCCCTCGGCGGCATCCGCGGCGCGCCCGACAAGGCGCAATTCCGCGACGAAGGCCAACGGTTGATCTTTTCGCTGCCCAACGGCTTCTTCGCGTTTGGGCTTTACGAACCCGACGGCCACCGCATCGACCAGCTCCCCCAACGCCTGGAGCTCGACGCTCCCCGCAGTGCCGGCGCGACGCTTGCCGCCCAGTCCTGCCTCAGTTGCCATACCGCCGGGCTGAAAACCTTCACCGACCAGATGCGCGGCCACCTCGGCTCCGACAAATTCACCGGTCCGCGCGACGTGAAAGACCTCGCCCTCGCCCATTACGACACGCAAAACGACTGGGTCCGCGTTTTGGACGAAGACGGCTACCGCTATCGCCGCGCCCTGATCCAAGCCGGAATCGACCCTGATATGACGATTGGCGGGTTGGAGCCCACCACTGCCCTTGCCAATCGCTACACCAGAAACGTCGATCTCAAAATGGCCGCCGCCGAACTGGGCATGCGGCCCGACGCGCTCGACATCTTGCTTGCGGAAACGACCCTTGCCGATCGCTCGCTGGGCCACCGTCTGCGCCAAGGGTTGCTGACCCGCGCCGACGCCAATCGCCTGATCTTGGCTTTGAATTCGCCTACTGCCGCAACGCCCGCCCCGCAAACCCTAGCCGTCGCCCAGCCCCAAGCCGTCGCGCCCGCAGGCTCCAATATCGCGTTGGCTCTGTGGACCAGCCAATCCGTCTACAAGCCCGGCGACCTCATGACGGTCTATGCCCAACCCTCGGCGCCCTGCTACCTGACCCTCATCAGCGTCAACGCAGCTGGAAAAGCGACCGTCCTGTTCCCAAGCGAATTCGATCCCGATAACCTCGTCCGCCCCGACGCGCCCTTCGCAATCCCCGGCGATAAGGCGCCCTATCAATTCCGGTTGAAAGACGTCGGCACTGAAACCGTGATCGGCCGCTGCCAGACCCAGGCGAAATTTCCCGCAGGCGTCGAACCCGACTATGAACGCCAGCGCTTCACCGTGCTCGGCAGCTACGAAAACTTCCTGCGCACATCCTACAGCCTCGACACCGAAGCCGCCCGTAGCCGCACCGCCGCCAAAAACAACCTCAAAGTCGCCAAATCCACCCCCGAATCCGCCGCCCGCGCCGCCGTCAACATCACGATCAAGTAGCGCGCTTCCGTCTAAAAAAGCGCGGGGGTTTGGGGGAACCTCTGTTCCCCC
>JANOVN010000188.1:0-7530 GCA_031417455.1 Hyphomicrobiaceae bacterium
TCTCTGCTTTCCCGTGGTGTCATATCTCGCCATGCCGGGGCCCGGCGGGGATCTCGCCTTGCAGTCGCGGTGGACGCTGGTGGCCGAGTTGGCACTGGCGGTGTTTTGCTTGACGCTGCTGGTTGCGGGTGCGGGATGGCTCAGCCGGACACAGGCGGCGGGGGATGCACGCGTTGGACGCGACAGTGCGCTGGCGTCGATTGCGCGGTTTGTGCCGGTGGGGGGATTGGCTGCGTTGTTGCTGTATCCGGCTCTGATCGTTGCGTTGGTCGGGTGGCCGGGTGCGATCAAGTGGGTCGATAACTTCGGCGTGCAGATTTTGATTTACGTGATGCTCGGCTGGGGTTTGAGCATCGTGGTCGGGCTGGCGGGCTTGCTCGATTTAGGGTTCATCGCGTTCGCAGCGGTCGGGGCATATGCCTATACGCTGATTGCGATGCATGTGCTGCCGACGTTGGCACCTGGGCTGGTGCCGTATGCGTTCTGGGTATGCTTGCCGATTTCGGCGTTGCTGGCAGCACTCTGGGGAATAATCCTGGGATTTCCGGTGTTGCGGCTGCGGGGCGATTATCTAGCTATCGTGACGCTGGCGTTCGGGGAAATGATCCGGCTGGTGCTGGTGAACTGGACTGAGCTGACCAATGGCTATGCGGGCCTGAAGGCGCCGCGCATCACGTTCTTTGGCGTGCCGTTCACGACCTCGGGCAGCGAGGCGACGTTTGCGGAGACATTCGGTCTAACGCAGAGCCCGACGATCTACCGGGCTATCTTTTTATATTACGTGATCCTCGGGCTGGCGTTGCTGACGGCATGGGTGTCAAACCGGTTGCGGCAATTGCCGATCGGGCGGGCCTGGGAAGCGCTGCGTGAGGACGAGATTGCGTGCCGCGCACTCGGGCTCAATACGGTGACGACGAAGTTGTCGGCGTTCGCCATCGGGGCAGCGTTCGGGGGAATGGCGGGTGCGTTCTTTGCTGCGCGGCAGGGCTTCCTCAATCCCAAATCATTCGAATTCATGGAAAGCGCAACGGTGCTCGCGATTGTCGTGCTCGGCGGGATGGGGTCGCTGACCGGCGTTGCAATCGCGGCGGTCGTGATGATCGGCGGGACGGAATTGCTGCGCGAATTGTCGTGGCTCAAGTCGATTTTCGGGCCGCAGTTTGATCCGACACAATACCGGATGCTGCTGTTTGGGCTGGCGATGGTTGCGCTGATGATCTGGCGTCCGCGCGGGCTGGTTGCGACGCGCGATCCGTCGATTTTTCTCAAAGTGCGCAAGGCCGTGTCAAGCTCCCACGTCAAAGAGGGGCACGGTTGATGGGGAGGTGGAAATCAGACCCGTTGCTGGAAGTTTCCAACCTCTCGATGCGATTTGGCGGATTGACGGCTGTCGACGATCTTTCGTTTGCGGCGGGCCGCGGTGACATTACCGCGCTGATCGGGCCGAACGGGGCCGGGAAGACGACCGTGTTCAATTGCATCACTGGGTTTTACCGGCCAAGTTCCGGCAGCATCCGGCTTAACGCGGCTGGGGAAACGAAGGCCATCGACCTTGAGCGGCTTCCCGATCACGAGATCGCAAGTAAGGCGCGGGTGGCACGGACGTTTCAGAATATCCGGCTGTTCTCCGGCATGACGGTGCTGGAAAACCTGATGGTCGCGCAGCACAAAAAGCTTATGGCGGCATCGGGGTACAGCGTGCTCGGGCTCATAGGGGCCGCGAGCTTCAAGGCTGTGGAACGCGCGGCGATCGAGACGGCCGTTACCTGGCTTGACCGGATCGGCTTGACGGAACGGGCGGACGATCCAGCGGGCGATCTGCCATATGGCGACCAGCGGCGGCTCGAGATTGTGCGGGCCATGTGCACCGATCCGGTGCTGTTGTGTCTGGATGAACCGGCGGCAGGATTGAACCCTAGAGAGAGTGCCGCGCTGAATGTGTTGCTGCGCGACATCCGCGATACGCACGGGATGGCGATCTTATTGATCGAGCACGATATGTCGGTGGTGATGGAGATTTCCGACCACGTGGTGGTGCTTGAATATGGACGGCTGATTTCGGACGGCACGCCAGCCCATGTCCGCAACGACCCCAACGTGATCCGGGCGTATCTGGGCGTCGAGGACGATGTCGCAATCAACGGCGGAGGCCCATCGTGAGCCAGCCGCCAGCCGATCCCTTACCCCCGCCGATGCTGTCGATCCGTGGCGTCGAGACTTGGTATGGCAACATTATTGCGCTGAAAGGCGTCGACCTCGATGTTCATGCGGGCGAGATCGTCACGCTGATCGGGGCCAATGGCGCGGGCAAGTCCACGCTGATGATGACGATCTTCGGCAGCCCCCGCGCGCGCAAGGGGCAGATCCTGTTTGCGGGCACCGACATCACACAGTCGGCGACGCACCACATCGCGAGAATGCGGATTGCGCAGTCGCCCGAGGGCCGACGGATTTTTCCGCGCATGAGTGTGTTTGAGAATTTGCAGATGGGTGCGGCGATTGATGACTACGCCCATTTCGACGAAGATCTGGCGACGATGACGGGGCTGTTTCCCCGGCTCAAGGAGCGCCTGCTGCAGCGCGCCGGGACGCTTTCGGGCGGCGAGCAGCAGATGCTGGCCATCGCGCGGGCGCTGATGAGCCGGCCTAAGTTATTGTTGCTGGACGAGCCTTCGCTAGGGCTTGCGCCGTTGATCGTGAAGCAGATTTTTGAAGTCATCCGGGAGATCAATGTGCGCGATAAGCTCACCGTGTTTCTCGTCGAGCAGAACGCCTATCACGCATTGTCGCTCGCGCATCGTGGGTACGTGATGGTCAACGGCCAGATCACGTTAACCGGACCGGGGCGCGAGTTGCTCGCCAACCCGCAAGTGAGGTCGGCGTATCTGGAGGGGGGACGGTCGTGATTTGACCGCTGGACGGTCAGCAAGACTTGCGTTTGTCGCGCTCTGAACCGCTCCGACCCCGCGCTCCACCGGCGGGACACCGGACCGTCCGCCTGACTTTTCGAAACTTATGCAAAAAAGACTCGACACGCAGGAACATTGTGCGTACGTTTGCTGAATTAAGCAGCTTTATTCGTGATGCGGCTTGTCAGCAAAATGATTTAATGACGTGCCTAAAGTTCGGGCGGGGAGGGCGCACTTCTTGGGATGACATTAGGGTGGATTTGGTTGAGACTGCGACGGCTGGGTGCGGATGCGCGCTTGAGTTGATCCATCATATCGTGGGGTTTTTGCGATGACAAAACGCTGGCTTTCGGGCCTCCTTCTTTCGGTTGCGCTGAGTGCGGCAACCGCTGCGCAGGCCGACATCAAAGTAGGCGTGCTTGCGCCGTTGACCGGTCCTAACGCAGCCTTTGGCGCGCAGTTGAAAAATGGCGCGGAACAGGCGGCTGAGGATCTCAATGCCAAGGGCGGCTTGAACGGTCAGAAGATCGTACTCGTGTTCGGGGACGATGCTTCACAGCCCGCGCAGGGCGTGTCGGTTGCCAACCAGTTCGTCGGCGAGGGCGTGAAATTCGTCGTCGGGGCGTTCAACTCGGCGGTGACGATGCCGTCGTCGGAAGTGTTTGCCGAAAACGGCATTCTCCAGATCACACCAGGCTCGACCAACCCGACGATCACTGAGCGCAAGCTGTGGAACATCTTCCGCACTTGCGGGCGCGACGATCAGCAGGGCGGCGTTGCCGCCAAGTACATTGTCGAAAAGCTAAAAGGCAAGAAGGTCGCCATCGTCCACGACAAGACGACGTACGGCAAGGGCCTTGCCGACGAGACCAAGAAGGCGATGAACGCGGCCGGGGTGACCGAAGTCATCTATGAAGGCGTCAACACGGGCGAGAAGGACTTCTCCGCGCTCGTGTCCAAGATCAAAGCGGCAGGCGCCGATGTCCTGTATTGGGGTGGCCTGTTCACCGAAGGCGGACTGATCGTGCGCCAAATGAAGGACCAGGGGCTTGCAACCGTCCTTATGGGCGGCGACGGGATTGCGGCGGATGAATACGGTCAGGTTGCCGGACCAGGTGCTGAAGGCACTCTGATGACCTTTGCGCCCGATCCGCAGAAGCGGCCTGAGGCCAAGGCGGTGCTCGCTAAGTTCGAAGCGCGCAAGTTCAAGCCAGAAAGCTATACGCTGTACAGCTACGCCGCGCTTGAGATCATGGCGCAGGCGGCAGCGGCTGCGAAGTCGCTCGATCCCAAGGCGGTCTCGGCGGAAATGAAGAAGGGTGCCGCATACAAGACCGTGATTGGCGATATAGCCTATGACGCGAAGGGCGATATCACGCGTCCCGATTACGTCATGTACACCTGGATCAAGGGCAAAGACGGCAAGATCACCTACGTCGAGCAGTGAGATTCGGCTTGATGCGTTGTTTGCATACTGGAGCCACGGCAGCGGTTGCTGCCGTGGCTTTTTGTTGTACTTCAGCCTTTGAATGGGCAGGGGCGGTGAGCGCACGCGCCGACATAGTGGTTGGGGTGGCGGTGCCGTCGTCCGGCCTGAAGCGGCAGATGGGACGGGAGATCGGGTCGGCGGTTAAACATGAAGTTGCGCGGATCAATGCAGCGGGCGGCATTGATGGCGAGGTGGTCCGCCTCACCGTGGAGGATGACGACTGCACGGCGCAAGGTGGTGGCCGGGTGGCTGCATCCTTCGTTCAGCAGCGCGCGGCACTTGTGCTTGGTCATCCGTGTTCGAATGCAGCAATGGCCGCTGCAAAGACTTACGCTGCCGCCGCTGTTTGGTTTGTGGCCATTGGCGCGGGACATCCAGACCTGACGGCGAAGCGCGCGGGGGAAACCGTTTTCCGGCTCGGGGGGCGGGATGACCGGCAAGCGGGGGATACGGTCGCGGTTCTGGTGGCGAACCTGCCGGGCAAGCGGATCGCCATAGTGCATGACCGGACTTCTTATGCACGGACGCTGGCGGACGGGGTTGCGCGCGGGCTCAAGGCTGCCGGGCAGGCCGCTATTGCGATAGAGGGTATTGTCGCTGGCAAGATGCACTACAGCGATCTGGCTGGGCGGTTGAAGTCCGCGCGGGTCGATGCGATTTATTTTGCGGGCTTCCCGACCGAATATGAGATCTTAAACGCCGACCTCAAGGCATTGGACTTCGAGCCTCAGATGATCGCGAGTGATGCGGTTGCTGGCGATGCGACCCTTCACGCCCTTGAGCCGCACCGTCTAGCGGACCATAGCCCGACGTTTATGGCGCGAAATACAGCGTTGGCGGCAAATTTCAGCCAATTGGTATTGATTAGTCTTGAGGCATTCGAGAAATCTGCCCGAAACTTGGCCAAGTTTTCTTCGATGCTTGACGTGGATGCCAACGGCGACTCTCATTCAGCCACGTTTATGCCTGCCGCCAAGGACTGCTCGTCTGGCGATTGCCGGTAACAGCTTGCGAAACAATCCGCCGACATTGGCCGCCGGTGTTAGCCGCCAATGTTAGCCGCCGCGGCTTTGGCTGATGCATTCGGTCTGGAGGTTCTTTTCCATGCGGATCAGCTCTACAGGGATGTCCTGGCCAGCATTGCGCAGTTCATTGATACGGGCCTTGACCATGGCGAAACCTTCGCGCGGATCATCGACCTGATCGATCTGGGCGTTCAGGTTGGCGATCTCGGCCTGCATTTGTTCGGACACTGCTTTGGACTCCCGCTTTTTCCTGACATCGTCAGGTGTTGTTCGCTTTCGTCTGTCGTTTTCGCTTATCGTTGTCGCTTATCGTTGCCAGCTCTCGTCGCGCTCTCGACACCACTTTCATGATATCGCGGCTGGCTTCACTCGTGCCGCACACGAAGTGAATGGGTGGTGCTTTGGTGGGCAAACATGACGGATTGATGACTATGGACTATAAATCCTACCAGATACTCAATTTGCAAGTCATTCTAACGAAGAACATTATACTGTCACCGAATATCCACACCAAATATCAAATGACAGCACAGAAGACTTTGGAATTGTGCTTTGCAATACTTGCATTGCACCATTTGCGTCGCAGCATAATTGGGGTGGAAATTCGATGAATGCCGCGCTGCACAATTCGATTACAGACATACCTGGGCTAAAAATTGGCAATGCGCAGAGTGCGACGCTATGCTCAGGAGTTAGTGTGCTTCTGGCGGATCGCCCATTTGTTGCCGCGGTCGACGTTCGGGGTGGAGCGACAGGAACGCGGGAAACGGAGGCCATCGGGCTGGCTGGAACCGTGGAGGAAGCACATGCGATCGTGCTCGCTGGCGGGTCGGCATTTGGTCTTGCAGCCGCGAGCGGGGTGCAGGCGTGGCTCGCGGAGCGCGGGGTCGGCTTTGCAGTCGGCTCCGCTCGGGTTCCAATCGTGCCTGCGGCGATCCTGTTTGATCTTCTGAACGGGGGCGACAAGGCGTGGGTTGGTCGGCCGCCTTATGAGGAAATGGGCCGGACGGCGTGCGAGGCGGCGAGCACAACGGTTGAATTGGGAAGCTTTGGGGCCGGCTTTGGCGCAACGACGGCAACGCTGCGGGGCGGCCTGGGGACGGCGTCATGCAGGCTTGCCAACGGCGTGATCGTCGGTGCCCTCGTCGCGGCCAATCCGCTTGGTTCGGTGACGATTGGATCATCAGGACACTTCTGGGCGGGAGCTTTCGAACAGGCGGGCGAGTTCGGTGGTCGCGGGCTTCCCGGGACATGGCCGCGCGACGGGCTCGACGTGCGGCTGAAGGGTACGGTTACTGGGGCCTCGGTGGCGCAGAATACGACGCTTGCGATCGTGGCGACCAATGCGCGCTTGACAAAAAGGGAAGCACACCGGCTTGCGGTCATGGCGCAAACAGGGCTGGCGCGGGCGATCTATCCGGTGCATACGCCACTGGATGGCGACGTTGTGTTTGCGGTCGCGACCGGCGACGTTACTCTGGAGGCTGGACCCACTTCGCTAGCAGTGCTGGGCGCGCATGCCGCCAATACGCTGGCGCGGGCCATCGCACGCGGCGTCTATGCGGCGGGGACGCCACCTTCGTGCTGGCTGGGGCCGCCTGCTTATCGCACCTTGTTTCCAACGAAGGGCCCTTAATACACAAGGATGAGCAACATCACCAATGAGCTAGAAGACGTCGCAGGATTGAGTCGGGGGACCAAGTGGTTCGTGGCATGGACGATTTGCAGCGCACTTGCCGTTTGGCTGGGGCTATCGCTTGCGGAAAGATTGGCGGCTGAACGCTGCACCATCGACGGGCTCGCATGGGACTGGAAGTCGTGGAGCTGTGCGCAGCCGCGCGGGATAATTATCTTACCGTCAAGCCTTAAACGGGCGGACAGGCCCAGCAGTAAAACCGGCGGCGTTGCCACCAAGCTTGAGCCTTCGGAATCCCGCTCCTAGAGCCTGATCGTTTGAGATGGAAGCACTTCGCGCCCATCGAAAGCGTGAATTAGTCTCTAAAACAAAGAACTAGAGCACGTTCGCACCTTGGATCTGATTCAATCAAGAGCAAACGTGCTCTCGTGTGCCAGACAGGTCGCCCTGACATAAAAAGGGCGTGACGAC
>JANOVN010000189.1:0-2025 GCA_031417455.1 Hyphomicrobiaceae bacterium
CCGGTATAGAGCACACGACGGAAATCTGAATTCTCCTCGGTCAGCTCTTCGATGTCCCCAATGAAGCCCTTCATGGCGGGCGCCTTGGATTTTCTGCTTGCGGCGGTCTGCCGAACGGCGTCGCTCATGATCTGTCACTCCATTTTGATAAATTGTTCAAAGGATAGGCCACGCATTTCCGATGGCCGCAGATTGCGTGAACGCAACAGCGAATTCATTCGGAGTTCCCAACTGTCGCGGGCTTGCAGGTTTTTATGCCCAAGATCGTGTACAGAGGGCACCATCCGACTAGCCCTGTAGCCAGTGGGATCAGGCCGATCCAGCCCCACACTGACTGGTAAGCTGGCCCAAACAGCCCGACCGCAGTGGCGATGAGTGCTAGCCCGACGGCGATGCGCAAGACCCGATCGATCATTCCGACATTTGTTTTCATGATATTTATCTCCGTTCGAGTGAGGCGGCGAGTTTACGCAGTGGTGGTCGGCAACTTGGTCGATAGGTCCGATCGTCGCGTTTGTGAGCCGGGAGCGGCGAGGCCATCGACGTCCGGGCCGACTTCCTGGTGCCATGGCTGTGACCGTTCCAGCGCCACCAGGACCCCAACGAGCACAGCCGCAACCAAAAGTGCCATGGCCCAGAAAGGAACGGACGCCAATTGATCAACGGTAAGCTTGCCGGGGCCTCCGCTAAGCAAGAAGGGGCGGAGCGTGGGTTCCAGGTAGCCGAAGGCCATGGCCCCGAGAATACCGCCCGCGACCGTGAACCACGCATCACGATACCCGGCACCAATCTGGGCAAACACGGTGCCCGGGCATGCGCCTGCAATCGAAATGCCTACGCCGAGCAGTAGACCGCCGACAATGTCGGCCTGCCAAATAAGCGCCTTGGGATACATCTTCACACCCCAGATGCCTTGCAGTACCGCCAGCACAACCAACCCGGTGATCACGGCAGTGAGGAAGATTTTGAGCATCAAGAACGTACGCAACTGCATTTGACTGACGATCGCGCCAGGCTCAAAAACACGTGATTTCTCAAGAGCGATGCCGAACACCGCGCCCATCGCGAGACCGAGACCAATTGCAACTAGGACGTTCATGAAAACACTCCATTGAGTTCAGACGCGCTTCATCATGAGCGCGGAGGCAATCGCACCAACGAACATGGCTGCGACGGCGACCATGGAGCCGACTGCTAGTTGTGCCACACCGGAAATGCCATGGCCCGTGGTGCAGCCATCGGCGATGCGAGCGCCCAAAACCATGATGAAGCCGCCGGCGAACGCCATCGGTGCGCGGCTTGACAGGGTGTCGAGACCGACGGCCCTTTTCCAGACGGGCGAGATGATCTGACGGTTCGCCCCCGACGCTTTCATCGACATGAATGCGCCCAGAACGATTCCGATCACCATCGCCACCTGCCACAGGTTCTTGGCGCCGTACATGTGCTTGGCGAGGTAGTCCATCTTACCAACAGAGGCATCAGCAAGATTTGCGATATGCGCCGCGATGGTCACGTACGACGAAGATGTGCCCAATGCGGTTTCAATGAGGAGGAACGCAGGAATCTGCAGCAAGCCAATCAACACCCCGGCCGCATAGGGCGACCAAGATCTTTCACGGAGCGACATTTCCATCAGCGAAGCGTTGCGCATACTGCGACATCTCCTACGCACATTTGTTTCTCGCTGTTCACGAAAGCGGGTGTCCCTTTTTCTTCCACTCGTCAAAGCTCATGATGACGGCGATGACATTTGTAAAACCAATGTCTTGAAGTTGCTTGGTCGCCAGCGTCGCTCGGCCACCGGTCTTGCATTGCACGTAAATCTTGCGGGCCATGTCCACGTGCGCGGGATACCCGAAATGTTTCCAGATGTTGAATTCCAACAAACCGCGCGGGATGTTTACGGCTCCCGGGACGTGCCCAGCCTTGAACTCATCATCCTCGCGAACGTCGAGCAGCACGGCGCCATTCGGGTTCTTCACTGCCACTAGATACCCATCCATGTCCGCCGTTTTGACCGAC
>JANOVN010000190.1:0-4853 GCA_031417455.1 Hyphomicrobiaceae bacterium
ATGGTGGCTTTGGTATGAGGGCGCAGTTGCGCGACCGGCGTCAGGAATGGCGGAAGAATGCCGCCATGGGCGATGTCTAGGATGTCGCTGGCAACCGCAGAAGCTGTGGCGCGGGCACCGGCTCCAGGGCCGATCAGCATCAGGTTGCCGGCAAAGTCACCCTCGATGGCAACGCAGTTCGTCACGCCGCCGACCTGGGCGATGGCTGAATCCTTGTCGACCAGAACCGGTGTTACACGGGCTTCGATGCCGGACGCGGTGCGGGTGGCGACACCCAGCAGTTTGATGCGGTATCCAAAGTCGTCGGCGGCTTCGATGTCAGCGGCGGTGATGGTCGCGATGCCTTCAACGTGAACGGCATCGAGTGCTGGCCTGGTGCCGAACGCGAGGCTGGTCAACAAGGTGAGCTTGTGGGCGGCATCGAAGCCTCCAATGTCGAACGTGGGATCGGCCTCGGCATAGCCTTTGGCCTGGGCTTCGGCGAGCACGGCAGCGAACGGGCGATTTTCTTCCTGCATTTTGGTGAGGATGTAATTGCAGGTGCCGTTGAGAATGCCATAGACGCGCTGGATTTCATTGGCGGCCAGCGCTTCACGCAGGGTCTTGATGACGGGGATGCCGCCAGCGACCGCCGCTTCGAAGTTCAATTCGACGCCGTTGGCTTCCGCAAGGGCGGCCAACGCCTCGCCATGCTTGGCCAGCAAGGCTTTGTTGGCGGTTACGACGTGCTTTTTGGCGCGCAGAGCGGCTTCCACGGCGAGACGCGGCGGACCCTCGTCGCCGCCGATCAATTCGACGAACACATCGTGTCCGGGAGCGCGCGCAAGGTCAACGGGATCATCAAACCAGGGAATGGTTTCCAAGACTGCGTCACGATGTTTTTCGCGCGAGCGAGCCGACACGCCGCCGATGCGAATTTCCCGGCCGATGGTGCTCGCCAGGCGTGAGCCGTGGGCTTCCAGCAGGCTGAGTAATCCAGACCCGACGGTGCCGAGGCCGGCAATGCCGATGATCAATGGTTGTTTCATAGGTCTTTATTTCGGTGTGGCTCGTCAGGACGAGCGGGTGGCGAGTTTTGGGGCGGGTTGGGCACCCTCCACCCCAGGGATGACGTTATGGAGCCCCTCGATGCCGCCCGAAAGCAGCTTCTTGATGTTGCGGGCGGCTTGGCGGATGCGGTGTTCGTTTTCGACCAGAGCGATGCGGACATAGCCTTCGCCGTACTCGCCAAATCCCAGGCCCGGCGAGACGGCGACATCGGCCTTCTCGATCAGGAGCTTGGTGAATTCGACCGAGCCAAGCGCTCGGAACGGTTCGGGAATCGGTGCCCAGGCAAACATCGACGCTGGCGGCGGCGGAACCGGGAAGCCCGCCCGGCCGAATGTTTCGACGAGACAGTCGCGGCGGCGCTTGTAGGTCTGGCGGATTTCCTCCACGCAGTCCTGCGGTCCGTTGAGGGCGGCAGCGGCGGCAACCTGGATTGGCGTGAACGCGCCGTAGTCGAGGTAGGACTTGACGCGGGCTAGTGCTCCGATCAGGCGCTCGTTGCCAACTGCAAAGCCCATGCGCCACCCGGGCATGTTGTAGGTCTTGGACAGCGACGTGAACTCGACGGCAACGTCCATCGCGCCGGGGATCTGGAGGATCGAGGGCGGCGGGTTGCCGTCGTAGTAGATCTCGGCGTAGGCGATGTCCGACAGCACGATCAGGTTGAGGCGCTTGGCCTGATCGATGACGGCACGATAGAAATCAAGGTCAGCGACCATGGCCGTCGGGTTCGACGGGAACGAGATGACGACAGCGAGTGGCTTGGGGATCGAGTGCTTGCAGGCGTTCTCAACCGCCCGCAGCCAGTCCTCGCCGTTTCCCGCTTTCAAGTGGCGCATGGATGCGCCCGAGATCAAGAACCCGAATTCATGGATCGGATAGGTCGGGTTTGGCACCAAGATCACGTCGCCGGGCGCGGTAATCGCCTGCGCCATGTTGGCAAAGCCCTCTTTCGAGCCCAAAGTTGCAACGATCTGGGTTTCGGGATTGAGCTTGACGCCGAACCGGCGGTCGTAATAGGCGGCCTGGGCTTTGCGAAGGCCGGGAATCCCCTTGGACGCCGAATAGCGATGGGTGCGCGGCTTGGCAATGGTCTCGACCAGTTTGTCGACGATATGCTGCGGCGTCGGCATATCGGGATTGCCCATCCCCAGATCGATGATGTCGGCTCCACGCGCTCGCGCGAGCGCCTTCAACCGGTTCACTTCGGCGAAGACGTAAGGCGGCAATCGCTTGATGCGGTGGAACTCTTCGATCACGGTCCTATCTCTCTTGTTGCGCGAAGATTATGCAAGCCCGATGAAGACGCCGATTGAGGCGCCGTCATGCCGACACGGCCCGGGGTTGATACACGAGGGGTGTGCAAGACGGGTGTACAGGCGTTCGTCTTACGCTGCTTGAGGCGATTGCGTCCAGTATATCGCGCGCCACGCCACGCTTTTTACCTGCCAAATCCTCAGGCCCTCAACGCCCGCGTTCGATCTGTTTGACGGCCTGGGCCTCGGCTGCGGCTTTCTTTTGCGCCAATTCCTCGATGGCCTGCTTTTGTTGCGCAGGTACCAGCATGCCGTCGGCTTCGGGCCGTCTCAGGTCCGGCAGCGGCGTCGAAATGGTTTGCGCGCAGCCTGAAAGAGCTGCAGCTGCGCAAACCAGGAGCAAAAAAGTCGGCGCGATGGTAGTCCTTCGTCGGGGGGCGGGCGGAAGCTTCAACTTAAAGGCTTGCATAGCATCGGCTCTATGGAGGAAAAGGGACGGCTCATGAGAAGAAAAATGCAGTTAATTCACTCCCGCCGGTTGTCCCATTGGGTCCCATGTTCTTTCGGCATGATCGCAAAGAATTGACGCACGATTTCGTTCGTAACATGCCTACATCCGTTTTAGTTTGTCCGCAAAGAGATCTTCGATGGCCAAGACCCCCCTTCCACCCCCGTCCACTCAGTCACCGTCCACGCAGGCGACGCCCGCGCCGATGACGTTTCCCTACAAGATCGACAATCCAGAAGAGTTCGCCCGCAATATGCTGCGTGTTGTCGAAGAGGGCACGCGGGCGATGACCGAACTCATGGAGCGCAACGACGCCAAGCAGGGTCCGTTCACGCCGGCCAAGGAGCTTTCCCAAGCGACCGAACTGCTGACCGGCTTGTCGCAGAGCTGGATGAGCGATCCAGCCAAGCTCGCGGAAGCTCAGGCCAAGCTCTATGCGTCGTATGGCGAAGTATGGAGCAATATGATCAAGCGGCTGATGGGCCAGGATGTGGACCCGATAGCCCAACCTGCCGTCGGCGACAACCGGTTCAAAGACCCCGAATGGAACTCCAATCCATATTACGATTTCTGGAAGCAGAGTTACCTCGTGACGAGCAATTGGGCCGAGGAGTTGATTGAAAACACTCAAGGGTTGGATGAACGCGCCCGGCAAAAGGCGCTGTTTTACATGCGGCTCGTGGCGTCGGCGGCCTCGCCGTCCAATATCCCGGTGCTCAATCCCGAAGTCATGCGGGAAACCTTCAAGACCAACGGCGCCAACCTTGTGAAGGGCATGTCGCTTTTGGCCGAGGACATGGAGAAGTCCGGAGACCTGCTGCAGATCAGCCAGACCGATACGACGGCCTTCCGTGTCGGCGAAAATCTTGCCCTGACGCCGGGCAAGGTCGTGTTCCAGAACGCATTGCTGCAGTTAATCCAGTACACGCCGACCACGCAAGAAGTCCACGAAACGCCGATCATGTTCGTGCCGCCGTGGATCAATAAATTCTACATCATGGATCTGACGCCGGCCAAGAGCTTGATCAAGTACGTGGTCGACCAAGGTTTCACGGTCTTTGTGGTGTCTTGGGTCAATCCCGACGAATCGCTCGCGAATAAGACCTTCGAAGACTACATGATCGAAGGCGTATTGGAGGCGGGCAAAGCGGTCTGCAAGGAAGCCAACGTCAAGACCTGCAACATCTTAGGCTATTGCGTCGGCGGAACGCTGGTTGCGACGACGCTGTCCTATCTGGCCGCGAAAGGCGAGACGCCGTTCAACTCGGTGACGTTCCTCACGACACAGGTTGATTTTGAGAAGGCGGGCGATCTGCTCGTGTTCATCGATGACAAGCAACTCGGCGAGATCGACGCCATCATGGCCGACAAGGGCTATCTCGACGGTTCGCGGATGGCCAACGTGTTCAACATGATGCGGCCCAAGGACCTGATCTGGCCCTACATCGTGTCGAACTACATGCTCGGCAAAAAGCCGTTCCCGTTCGACCTGCTCTATTGGAACCAGGATTCGACGCGCATGACGGCGGCGAACCACGCTTTCTATCTGCGGGAATACTATCATTTGAACAAGCTGGCCAAGGGCGAAATGACCCTCGGTGGCGTAAAGCTCGATCCGCGCAAGATCAACATTCCGGTGTTTGAGATTGCAGCCCGCGACGATCACATCGCACCGGCTGCCTCCGTGTTCAAGGGCGCCAAGTTGTTCTCGGGTCCCGTCGACTTCGTGCTCGCCGGTTCGGGGCATATCGCCGGTGTGATCAACCCGCCCGACAAGGTAAAATACCAGCATTGGACCGGCAAGAAGCCAGCGGGCGATGACACCCTAGAAACGTGGCTCAAGAACACCGTGGAGCATCCAGGCTCGTGGTGGCCGCATTGGATCGAATGGCTTTCCGGTCATTCCGGCGACGTGGTGCCGCCCCGCGTGCCGGGTACGCGCCTTAAAGTGATAGAGGACGCGCCGGGTAGCTATGTGCGCGTGGTTCACAAGCCGTCGGGCGCAAAGCCGAATTCTAGCGGGATGGGAACCTGAACGGCGG
>JANOVN010000191.1:0-7108 GCA_031417455.1 Hyphomicrobiaceae bacterium
GGCTCGCTCACCGTGTTCTCGCTGCCATAACCTGGTAGTTTGACACTAGGCCGACGCGGATTATTCCGCGTCGGCTTTTCTTTGCCAAAAATTCAATCGAAGCTCAGCCTGCAATGATCTAGCTGCCTTGATTTAGTGTACTTCTAGTGCAACTCTATTCGTGGGCCGCTGTTGTCGATTCCCCGGAATTTCAGTAAATTGTTAGACGCCCATAACGCCAACTAGAGGAAACTCTTAAATGAGGTTCGGTATCCGATTTGTGCTCGCAGCCATCGCCTCTGCAGCATACGTAACGAGTGTCTCTGCCCAAACCGCAGCCCCTGCCGCAGCAGCTCCTGCAGCTACCGAAAAGACGATCGGACCGGAAGGCAAGTGGACGACGAAGGACGGATCGCCGACCTATAATATCCAGTCTGATGGAATCATGGATTGGTTCACCTATTCGGGCTTCCGCCGCTATCATTCCGAGTGCCATGTGTGTCATGGTCCAGAAGCGCAGGGCTCAACGTACGCCCCCGCCTTGGTCGACTCCGTCAAGACCATGGACTATCCGACGTTCCTTGGCATTGTCGCGAGCGGTCAAGAGAATATCCGCTTCCAAGGCAACTCGATTATGCCAGCCCTCGGCGACAACAAAAACGTCATGTGCTACATCGACGACATCTACATATATATCAAGGCGTTGTCTGATGGCGCTATTGCCCGTGGCCGCCCTGCTGGCCGCGTCGACAAAACCGCCGTTCAAGGCGAAAATGAAAAGGCATGTTCGGGTGGTTAAGAAACTTGCCACGTTTTTGGGGCTGCTGGCGGTTGGTTTTTTTAACAACGGGCCTTCACACGCAGCCGACTCCGGCGTCGTGGATCTGGTGAACCGCAAGGTTCTCCGGGTCTGCTCCGACCCGCACAACATGCCGTTCTCTAATGAGGCCGGCGAAGGGTTTGAAAATAAGATCGCCGAAGTCATTGCCGATGAACTGAAAGTGCCAGTTGAATACACCTGGTACCCGATGTCGACGGGCTTCGTTCGTATGACCCTGTTTTCAAAACGCTGCGACGTGATTATCGGTTATGCCCAAGGCGACGAACTCGTCTTGAATTCCAATGCGTATTATCGCTCGACCTATGCGATCGTTTACAAGCAAGGGACAGGGCTGGACGGAGTTGATAGCCTCGCCGACCCTAAGCTCAAAGACAAGCGGATCGGCGTTGTCGCCAATACGCCCCCTGGCTTCTCGATGGCCAAACATGGCTTGATGTCCAAAGCCAAGACGTATCCCCTTATCGTTGATACACGTTTTGATTCGTCCGGCGAGGCGATAGCCAAAGACGTGCGCGCAGGAGAGATCGACGCTGGCGTTCTTTGGGGTCCCTTTGCCGGCTACTACGGAACCAAAGTCGGCACGCCCGCATTGGCGGTTAAACCATTGGCGTTGGATACCAGCGTGACGGCCAAAAATAGCTACGGCATAACCCTTGGCATGCGCTTGGCCGATACCGACTGGAAAAAGCAGCTCAACACCGTTCTAACCAAACGCCGGGCCGACATCGATAAAATCCTGCTATCCTTTGGCGTACCCCTCCTCGACGACCAGAATGTGCCGATTGCGGCCCCGCGCCAGTGAGCTCAAGTGAGTGGCAGTAAGCAATCGGAGCGCCAAAATCATGGATCTTGGTTTCGCGCGCGCAGCCTCCCGCGCGGCAACGGCGCTCCTCGCCTTATCGATTGCGTTCGGTTCCGACACGGCGAACGCGGCCGATACAGTTCCAGAGCCCGAAAATTACCGTCTTGAGGATTACCGAAAGCCGGTTCCGGCAACCTTGAAAGGCGCGCGCGCCGTCCTTGCCGCCGACGATGCTAAGCAACTACGCGACACAGGTGCGATTTTTCTCGACGTCTACCCGCAAGCGCCCAAACCGCCAAACCTCCCCGCTTCAACGCTCTGGCGCGAACCCCAGCACCCCAGCATCGACGGCGCGATCTGGCTACCCAACGTCGGCTATGGTGTTTTATCACAACAGGCCCGTTCCTATTTCGAAACGCGCCTCGCGCAATTCACCAAAAGCGATAAAGCAAAACCGCTGGTGTTTTTCTGTCTGCGGGATTGCTGGATGTCGTGGAACGCTGCCAAGCGCGCCATCGAAATCGGCTACAGCGAAGTCTATTGGTTCCCCGAAGGCACCGACGCCTGGGAAGAACGTGGCTACCCCACGACAACCCTAGCCCCGACACCCTGACGGTCGAGGCCTGCGATCTTTGCGCAGCCCTCGGCGGAGGAACGAGCAAATCGCGGGTCCAAGGTCCACGACCCATACTCGCTTGGGTGGCCGCCTGCGCGGCCATGACGGAAATGGGTGGGTTGGAAACCACCTGTTTCACCCAGATCACTAGGATCCCGTCGGAGTAGTCGGTGTCTCCGCGCTTGCTCGCATCCCCCTCCCACTGTTGCCCCGGACGCCGCAGCACTTGCCGATCCGGGGTCTTTGCACCCTGAGAGTGGTAACAATCCCGGATCTGCGTGCGCAAGGGGGCGCACTTGTCTGGGACAACAGTGGGAGGAGAAAGTCCCATCCGGGAAAGCGTTTCGAACCGGAATTTCCAGCCAATAAAATGTTGTCTGCCCTCGTGCAAAATCGGGATCCCGACAGCCGTGGGCGTGCCTGCCCTCGGGCTCGACCCGAGGGACCGGGCCATGGAGTGGGGGTAGCGATTACCGACAGAGCTGGGTCATCAGGCCTATTTGTGCTGGAACGCGCGGGGTTGGGTGAGGGTGGCGGGCTGGAGGATATCGTCGAGTTCGGCTTTGGTCAGCAGTTTGTGCTCCAGGACCAAGTCGTAGACGCTGCGGCCGGTGCTGAGTGCTTCCTGGGCGATGGCTGTCGCGTTGGCGTAGCCGATGGTGGGGTTCAACGCGGTGACGATGCCGATGGAGTTTTCGACGCCGCGGCGCAGGTGTTCGACGTTGGCGGTGATGCCGGTGACGCAGCGTTCGCGCAGCATGTCGCAACCGGCGCGCAGGTGGGTTATGGACTTGAACAGCGAGTGGGCGATAATCGGTTCGAAGGCGTTGAGCTGGAGTTGGCCACCTTCGGCTGCAAAGCTCACTGTGATGTCGTTGCCGATGACTTCGAAGGCGATCTGATTGACGGCTTCGGGGATGACCGGGTTGACTTTGCCCGGCATGATGGACGAGCCGGCCTGCATCGGGGGCAGATTGATTTCGTTGAGGCCGACGCGCGGACCCGATGAGAGCAGGCGCAAGTCGTTACAGACCTTGGATAATTTTACGGCGACGCGCTTCAGGACGCCCGAGAGCTGGACGAAGCTGCCGCAGTCTTGGGTGGCCTCGATGAGGTTGGATGCGGTGACCAGGGGGATTGCGGTCAGTTCGCGCAGGTGGCGGCAGACGATGGCTGCGTAGTCTGGGTGGGCGTTGATGCCGGTGCCGATGGCGGTCGCGCCCATGTTGATTTCACACACGAGGAGGGCTGCTTCGCGCAGGCGCATTTCATCTTCGCCGAGCATGACGGCGTAGGTGGTGAACTCCTGGCCGAGTGTCATGGGCACGGCGTCCTGGAGCTGGGTGCGACCCATCTTGAGCACGTCTTTGAATTCGAGCGCTTTGGCTTCGAAGGCTCCGCGCAATGCGGCCATCGCTTCGATCAGGCGGTGGATGCCGATGTAGGCGGCGATTTTGAGC
This sequence comes from Hyphomicrobiaceae bacterium, assembly GCA_031417455.1. GTDB lineage: Bacteria > Pseudomonadota > Alphaproteobacteria > Rhizobiales > Hyphomicrobiaceae > JANXVY01. The sequence goes on from JANOVN010000191.1 coordinate 3,699, forward strand.
GCGGTCGGGTAGACGTCGTTGGTCGACTGACTCATGTTCACGTGGGTGTTGGGATGCAAGTGCGTATATTCGCCCTTTGCGTGGCCCATCAATTCAAGGGCGCGGTTGGCGATCACCTCGTTGGCGTTCATGTTGGTCGAGGTGCCGGCGCCGCCTTGGATAACGTCGACGACGAATTCGCTGAGCAGTTTTCCGGCGCGGATCTCTTCGCAGGCGGCGGCAATGGCTTTGGTTTTGGCGGCATCGAGAAGGCCCAGTTCGTTGTTGGTGCGGGCGGCGGCCAGTTTGATGGTGGCGAGGGCTGAGATCAGGTCTGGATAGATGGATATCTGGACGCCGGTGAGCTGGAAGTTTTCGACCGCGCGGAGGGTGTGGACGCCGTAGTAGGCGGCTGCGGGGACATCGCGGTTGCCCAACAGATCGTGTTCGCGCCGTGTGGTCATGGGAACTCCTCAACAGTGGGGCGTGGCGGGGGCGGTGCGACGTGTTGCGAGGGGTGTGCCGGAAGGAACAGCCAGAGTTGAGCAAAGTGCCCATTGATGGGGGTAGCGTATCACCGAACAGAGGATTTCGACCATGCTCAACTCTCAGCGCCGCGCGTTTACTTTGTCTTGGCTCATTCTGGCGGCGTCTGCCGGGGGTGCACTTGCGGGTTCGAGCCCGCTGGGGACTTGGATCGATCATTCCGGGGAAGGTGCGGTCGAGATTTCCGACTGCGGCGGGAAACTTTGCGGGCGGGTGGTCTGGTTGAAGAACCCGGCCAATCTTGAGACATGCAACTTGCAGGTTATCGGAAATGCGAAGTCGTCGAGCGGCGGCAAGTGGGACGGCGGCTGGATTTACGATCCCGAGAGCAAGTCGCAATACGATGTCGAGCTCACGCCGATGGGTGAGAAATTGAAGGTGTTTGGGTATGCCGGCATGCGGATGTTTGGCGAGACGATGATGTGGACGCGCGCGCCGGGAGATCTCAAGCGCTGCGACGTGAAGGCGGACGCGAAGGCTGCCCCCCCGGCGCTGGTGCCCGTTCCGGTGGTGCAGCAGAGCGGCAAGCAGGAGGCAGTTGCCAAGCCGGTTGCGCCAGTGAATGGGGATACAGCCCCGGTTGCGGTGGCTGAGGACAAGCCAGTTGCGCCGGTGATGGCGCCTGCGCAACAAGATGCCAAAGCCGACGCGCCCGCGCAGGCGGCTCAGGGCCAGGTTCAGCCAAGGCCCGAGATGAAACGCCCGCCAGCGGTTGCGGTCAAGTCGTTCAAGTTGGACGATTTGAGCTTCGAAGATATCGACGTGCGCAAGGTCAAGGGCAAGTGCGATGTCAGCATCAAGGAACTGGGGTCGTTCAAGTTCGATTGCTGAGGGGACTTGTGAGTGGGGTATGGGGTCGATTCTGTGGTAGTGAGGGCTGTGCCCTGACTGCCACAGCTTGCCAGCGGGCGGTTAGGTGTGCGAACGGGGAGCATGGAAACGCGGGCCTATTAGAGTCGCGGCGTTGAGCTTTGCCGATGACATCATCGGCGCTCAGCGCGATCCCTTCTCGTCAAACTAGTCAGGTGCACTTGCTTTTGTTTCTGTTGTGTTGCATGTTCGTTCTTGGACGCCTTCCGCCACGAGGATGCTCACGCCATGTCGAAAGCTGCGCCGCGCGATCTGTTTTCAGAGCAACAAGGTTTCATGTCCGATAAATCCGCCGCGCGTGCGCGAAAGCCTGTCGATGCTTCAGACAGTTACACCGCCGCCAACATCGACGTGCTCGAAGGGCTCGAGCCGGTGCGCCGCCATCCCGGCATGTATATCGGCGGGACGGACGAGAAGGCGCTGCATCATCTGTTCGCCGAAGTGCTCGATAACTCGATGGACGAGGCGGTCGCGGGGCATGCGACGTGGATCGAGGTGCGGCTGCTGGCCGATGGGACGCTAAGCGTTGCCGACAACGGGCGCGGTATTCCAGTTGATGCTCATCCCAAGTTCAAGAACAAGTCGGCGCTCGAAATCATCATGACGACGCTGCATTCGGGCGGCAAGTTCGACGCCAAGAATTACAATACTTCGGGCGGATTGCACGGTGTAGGTGTGTCGGTCGTCAATGCGCTGTCGGAGCGGTGCGAGGTCGAGGTTGCGCGCGGGCAGCAGCTTTACCGCATGGTGTTTGGTCGCGGCGCGCCGCAGACCAAGCTTGAGTCGATGGGCTCGGTGATGAACCGGCGCGGAACGACGATCCGGTTCAAACCGGACGATCAGATTTTCGGCAAGGGCGCGACTTTCAAGCCCGAGCGGGTCATGAAGATGGCGCGGTCGAAGGCGTACCTGTTCGGCGGGGTCGAAATCCGCTGGTTTTGCGACTTGTCGTTGCTTTCCAAGGATGTGCCGGCCGAAGCGGTGTTTCATTTCCCCGGCGGGCTGAAAGAGTTCTTGTCGGCGCGGATTGATTTGGGTTCGATGGTTACGACGAACTTGTTCACGGGCAAAGTGTCGCCGCCCGATGGGCATGGCGCGGTCGAGTGGGCGGTCGCTTGGATCACCAACGAGGATGGGTTCTCGTCGTCGTATTGCAATACGATTCCGACGCCCGAGGGCGGGACGCACGAGAACGGCTTGCGGCAAGCGCTTTATAAGGGCCTGCGGGCGTATGGCGAGTTGACCAATAACAAAAAGGCCGGGCAGATCACGGCCGACGATGTGATGGGGACGGCGGCGTCGATGCTGTCGATTTTCATTCGCGGGGCGGCGTTCCAGGGCCAGACCAAGGAAAAGCTGGCGACGCAGGATGCGACCAAGATCGTCGAGATGGCCATTCGGGATGCGTTCGATCATTGGCTGGCGGATAGCCCGCAGCAGGCGGGCAAGCTGCTTGAGTGGACCATCGAGCAGGCCGAGGAACGGCTCAAGCGGCGCAAGGACAAGGACGTTCAGCGCCAATCGGCGACGCGCCGGTTGCGGCTGCCGGGAAAACTTGCCGATTGCACGATTCAGTCGGCGGCGGGGACCGAGATTTTTATCGTCGAAGGCGATAGCGCCGGGGGCTCGGCGAAGTCGGCGCGGGCACGCGAAACGCAAGCGATTTATCCGTTGCGTGGCAAGGTGTTGAACGTCGCTAACGCGAGTTCCGCGAAGCTGGCGCAGAACGAGGCGCTGTCGAACTTGCTGCTCGCGCTGGGGGTTGGAATTGGTTCGAAATATCGCGATGAGGATTTGCGGTATGAGCGCGTGATCTTGATGACGGATGCCGACGTGGACGGGGCGCACATTGCGTCGCTGCTCATTACGTTCTTCTATCAGGAAATGCGCGAATTGATCGAGAACGGGCATCTCTATCTCGCCGTGCCGCCTTTGTACCGGCTGACACAGGGCGGTAAGTCGACGTATGCGCGCGATGACCGGCATCGGGAGGCGCTGCTGGCGTCGATGAAGCC
>JANOVN010000192.1:0-14871 GCA_031417455.1 Hyphomicrobiaceae bacterium
GGCGTCCGATCAATAGGCGGTTAGGTATCCGCGCGCGGGGTTGCCGCGCCCAATTTGGCGCTTCTTGACAGAAGCGACGCGGCCGCGCGCCAAGCAAAGAGAGCAAGGATCAGGCCACCGCCCGTCCCGCATCGAGACAGACCGCGATGATTTCGAGGCTACCAGCCAGCGCCTGCTCAAACGTCAACGCTCCCGCCTGCCCCTCGTTGACCAGCGACAACGGCAGATGCACGAACCCCGCGATCCCATCGCCGAGCGCCAACGACTGATACAAAACCGCGTTACACAGATACGACCCCGCATCATCCGATGTCGCCACAGGTAACCCCAGCGCGCGCAACCGCGCCACAATTCCAGCAACCGGCAACGTCACCGCCCGCCGTTTGGGTCCAGCGGGATCGAGCACCGCCAGCGGCGGCAAATGCCCCGCGCCATCCTCGGTCTGCAAACAAGCGTTAACCCCACGGCGCTCAATGACGAACCCTTGGGCTCGCCCCGACACGCCAAAATGGATTGAAACATCCGGCGTCGCCCGCTCGTGCGCCGCCAGCGCCCGCGCCGGTCCCCGCCCCCACTCCGTCGGCAGGATCGCGCTATGAATAACGACACCGCCAAACCGCCGCCGTGCCACAGTTACGAGCCTTGGCACTAGCAGCCCCGACGCGTTGACCGCCACCCCCGGAAAAGGCCCGAACCCAGTGATGAGAATGTTTGCCGTCACGCCAACAAATTCCTGTTTCTTGATGCCACTTGCGCAATAATACCTGAACCGATTGAACCACCATTCATCTGCGCGGGGATAACGTGACGAAACAAATTCGAATTATCGGAGCAAACGCCATGTATACCCGTTGGTCCACGCCGATCACCTTTGCGGCCATCATCACCGCAGCTTTATCAACCGGTGCCAGCGCCGCCCGCCAGGACCGCAACTGCTACGAAGACATCGGCTGCCCCTGGAAAGAACTGGCGACCCTGGCCCAATACCGCAAGCTGTCCTGCCAAAACCTCGCCCATGTCCGCAACCACACCTACTATGAAAACTATTATTGCTTCCACTCGGCGGCCACCAAAGCAGCCTACGGCAACAAGAATTGCAAATTCCCGCTGACCGCGCTGGTCCCCCTCAACTCCTTCGAGGCGACCAACGTGTCACGCATCAAGCAGGTCGAAAAAGAAAAGCGCTGCAAATAGCTCCGCCGTCTTAAGGGACGGTTGCGAACGCGGCCCGGTGCGAGCACAAGGTTCAAATACGAATCGACCTTCAGTTCATATTTGACGACATGAGAGCCCCATCAGCCCCATGATCTGGTCGACCGCCAGCGTGGGGATGAGATGACCGTCCCGCACATCTCGTTCTAGCTTGGGCAGCTGCGCCGCCACCGCCGGATTGGCCCTGAGCGCGCCCATCAGCCGGTCCTCCAGCATATCCCGCATCCACGCCACCGCCTGCCTCTGCCGCCGCGCCTTGAAATCCCCCGACGCCGCCGTCTTGGCGCGATGATCGCTGACATGCGCCCACAGCCGATCGAGCCCGCTGTTTTCCAACCCCGACATGGTGATGACCGGCGGATGCCAGATTGCGTCCCGTGGCGTCAGAATATGCAGCGCATTGCGATACTCCTGGGCTGCGCGCTCGGCCCGGATTTTGTTGTCCCCGTCCGCCTTGTTGATGGCAATCAGATCGGCGATCTCGATGATCCCCTTCTTGATCCCCTGCAGATCATCGCCGCCACCGGCCAGCAGCAGCACGAGAAAAATGTCGACCATATCGGCCACCGCGGTTTCAGACTGGCCCACCCCGACCGTCTCCACGATCACGATGTCAAACCCCGCCGCCTCGACAAGCGCCATCGTCTCCCGCGTTTTACGCGTCACCCCGCCCAGTGTTCCTGACGTCGGCGATGGCCTGATGAACGCATTATCCGCTTGCGACAGCCGGTTCATGCGCGTCTTGTCGCCCAGGATCGACCCTCCCGTCCGCTTCGACGTCGGATCGACCGCCAGCACCGCCACCCGGTGGCCGACCTCGACGAGATTGATGCCGAGTTGATCGATCGTCGTCGATTTACCAACCCCTGGCACGCCGGTAATTCCGATCCGCAATGCCGCCTTGCGCTTGTCCGACCCCGGCAACAAGCCCTGCAACACCTCCTGCGCGAGCGCCAAATGCGCAGGCTTCGTGCTCTCGACCAGCGTTATGGCCCGCGCCAGCATCGCCCGGTCGCCGCCCGTAACGCCCGCGACATACGCGGCGACGGTTGGCGAAGACGGTCGGGTCGCAGCAGGCAGCATGGTCGTTTCCTTGGACGGCGAATAAAATACTTTCTACTCCTACCCCGACTCCCCCTTGGAACGCATGACTTTTTCCACTGGATTCATACCAGGTCTTCAACAAGACACTGTGTAGTGATTGCCTGAAGCGGCTCGCCTGACCTATGAACTCAACATGCATTAACAACCGGCTCGAATGGGGAAGCTTTCCGTGTTTCTGGACGTCCTAGCTCCGTGGATCATCGACTCCTGGCTTGAGGTCCTCGCAGGCCTGAGCTTCGACATCCCAACACTCCAGCTCGACCGCTACCAGCAGCACATTGCAATTGCCGCCACCGCCATCTTCCTGCTCATGCTCGGCTGGCACAGCGTCGGCAATCTCCCGTTCAAAGCCCGCGCGCCTTTACTGGCCTTGCTGACCCTGACCCTGCTGGCCCCATTTGCCATCCTCACCGCCGTCCATTTTGAAGCAATCGCTCAGCTGCCCCAGTTCGCCGGCCGCCTCCGCAAGGCAGCAAACGCCGAGCCAGCGATCCAGACCCAGCGGTTGCCGGAGGCCGTCGCACTCCCCCAAACCATTGAACCCACGACCGCGTCTGCGCCACCAAGCCCCGCTCCGGAAGTGCTGGTCGCGGCCGCACCACCACCTAGCATCCCCGTGACCGAAGCAGCGCGCGCACCCTCGCCGCCCCCGCAACCCACTGCCTCTCAAGCCACTGCTCCTCTAGCCCCGGCGCCAACCACCACCCAGCCTCTGCCAGCTCCCACAGCTGCCGCATCCGCCACCATCAAGCGGGTCGCAACCAACCTTTCTCAGTTGCTGCCGGGTGCCGCCAAAACCGAATTGATGCCGGTTTTCTACGGCACCGACCGCCTCGTCGATCCAGCCGCCGCCCCCCGTCCAGCCTACACCACCCAGCAGACCGGACGCCTCGAACTTGGCCGCGCCTACATCCAAATCCCGCGCCGCCACCACCAAAAGCAGGGCGACCGCCCCTGGATCGCAGCCCTGCCCCAGGCCACCATCGCCAAGCTCGCAGTCGCAGCCACCCCCGGCCTCGACCTCGACAAACAGTTCGTGATAGCCGACTTGAAATCCTTATCCGGCGACGAGTTCCTCGAACAAACCGTGATGCGGCTCGCCTCGTCCCAGCGCTACAAGGACCACGCCCTCGTTTTCATTCCGGGCTTCAACATCAGTTTTGAAAACGGTCTCCACCGGGCGGCCCAACTCGCCTACGACCTGAAGTTCGACGGCGCGCCATTCGTCTATAGCTGGCCCTCCGACGGCGCATCGGCCAACTACACGCATGATAGCCATGCCGTCACAAACGCCTCCGCCACCTTCGCCGAATTCCTCCAGATCGTCGTCAGCCAAACCGGTGCGAAATCGGTAAGCGTCATCGCCCACGGCCTGGGCACCTTGCTCACCCTCGACGTACTGGCCTCGATGAAAAATAAAATCCCCGCTGGCGTCACAATCCGCGAATTGATCCTGTCCGCACCCGACATCGACGCCGCGACATTCAAATCCCGCATCGCAGCCCTTTCCGACCTCGCTGCCCGCACAACTCTTTACGTCGCCTCGACCGACCGTGCCCTGAACATTTCCCGCCGCTACACCGGCGGCATCCCCCGGGCAGGCGACCTCCTCTCGGGCGGTCCCCTCGTGATTCAGGGCATCGATACCGTCGACGTAAGCGTAGCCGGCACCCAAGCCCTCGGCCTCAACCATCCCGACTACGTCGATCAATCAGCCCTGATCCGCGACATCGCCTTGCGCTTGGGAAGCCCTGGCGGCGGCCAGAGTGCATCCCTGGAATCGGTCCCCACCCCCGCCGGCCCCTACCTCCGCCTCCGTTAAAAATCCCTCCCCGCAAACCTTCCATAAACGATCCGTCAATCACTGTGCCGTAATGTGACACTGCATCCCCGGGGCTTCCGCCGATGCAAGCTCTGGAGGGGGCGTCACATGCTGAAATACCTGCCTTGGATCACGGCACTCGGCATTGCCACTGGCTTGACCACGAACGCCGCCCACGCCGACGACGCCTACGTTTGCGACGGCGGACGCTTGGTCTACGCTCGCCCCGAAACGCTTGAAAAGCTGAAGCAGACCGACCCGTGCATCCAAGCCTTCTTCCGAGCGACCCCAACAGCGCCCGTCGCAGCCGTGGCCCCACAACCCGACCCGGCATTTTCGCCGGTAACCCCATCCGCGCCCAGCGCCACCGCCAAGAATAAAGCACCCACCGCCAAACCAGCCCCGCTCAAAGGCAGCAGGGACGCCGCCATGAAACCAGCGCCCGCCAAACCCGAAACCCCTAAACCCGTCGCGGCCAAACCCGTCGAAGCAGCCCCCGGCACCGACTTCCGCAATGTCCGCATCATCAACGCCCCCGACGGCCCCGAGTTTTTCCGCCACGACCGCTGAAGCCCAATCCCCCCGAAAGCGAAGCGGCCAAGGGCCGTCGGCGCGAGCGTCGGACTCAAAAGGTGATGCCTCCTTCAGGTCAAAATGTTCGAAAGCAAAAGAGACATTACCAATTTATTTAGATGTTGCCGTCATGGTTGAGACTTCGTTGGTGTTCGTATCAGTGGGTTTGTGAGATGAGTGGTTCATTCCTACGTTGCCTTGTTGCAACGGCAGTCTTAGTAACGGCGTCGAGCCTCCAGGCAGCCCCCGAGGCACCGGCGCCCGGCCAGCCAGTCGGTCAGTCCGCTGCGCAGCCAGCAGTCATCGCCGAAGTCCAGCCCGTCATCCCAGCAGCACCGGCCCCTGCTCCCGCCAAGGCCGCAGAGGTGCTGCCCACGCCAGCAGCTCCAACGGCACCGGCCACGCCCACGGCACCCTCACCCATCGCCGAAGCCAACCCACCAGCCCCTCAGGCAAACCCCGGCATGGCTCCAGCCCCTGTGCAAGTCATGATCCCCTCCAACGCCGGTCTCTCGGATGAAGACCGCGCGAAACAAATCCTTGCCAACGAACAGCGCGGCTCCAAGCCAACTCTGCACGCCCTGCAGAAGGAATCCCCCGACTACAACATCGTCGTCTGCGAAGCCGGTTGCGGCGATCGCCGCGCTCACATCGTCTACAAAAGGCCCGTCGCCTCGATCCGCTCGGCCTTGGCCGACCCCGCTGCCGCCACCGCCCCGCTGACCAAAAAAGCCGAATGCCGTGGCGGATGCGATGGAAACAATAGTCAGAAGCAAGCCTCCCTGGCTACAACCGCTCCTACGTTGTTGAACGATCAAGCCGGCTCCTGGATGACCACCGTCGAACCCAGCGCCGCAAAGGCACCCAGGGGCCCTTCCGCCACGTCCCATCCTGCTGCCACCACCAAGCCGCAAGCGAGCAAGTCGCTGAAAGAAGACTGGATGGCCCGCATCAACCGCGAGCGCGCCGCAAGCGGCGAGCAGTCCAAGACGGACTCACCCATGCAAGCCGAAGAAAAAGATCCGCTGATCACCGAGCGGTCGCTCTATCGCGAACACTAAAATCAAGGCTTGCGCACGACCGGAAGCTGCTGACGCAACGGCTCGATCCGCAGTTGATCGGCAGCTTTCACGCATGCGCGGCTCGCGACAGCAGCGAGCTTTTCCCAGCCGGGATCCAACCCCGCCCAAGCCTCAGCAATTCCGGGCGTGACCCACACCCGTCAGGTTGCCGATTTTGCACGAGGGCAGACAACATTTTATTGGCGCGCAATTCCGGATCGGACGGCTACCGCAACACGAATTCCCCTCCCACTGCTTCCCCAGACAAGTGCGCCCTTGCGCACGCAGATCCGGGATCGTTACCACTCTCAATTAGGCAAAGACCCCGGATCGGCAAGTGCAACGCCGTCCGGGGAAACAGTATTTAGGCTGACTCACCCAATCAACCCCGTCAGATGCAGCGCGATTCCCGCGAGGGCGCAGGCGGCGAGCGTGGGGAGCATGCCGGCTTTGAAGCGGAAAATTGCGAGGCAGGCGGCGAGGGAGAGGGCTGCGGCCCAGAGGTTGATGCTCGCCCAAACCGGCACGTCGAAGTGCAGGCCGTAGCCGTGGATCGGCCGCGTGGCGCGGAAGACGGTGTGGATGGCAAACCAGATCGCCAGATTGAGGATGACGCCGACCACCGACGCGGTGATGGCGGAAAGGGCTCCGGCGAGCGCTGCGTTGCCGCGCAGGCGTTCGACATAGGGTGCGCCCAGGAAGATCCACAGGAAGCACGGGGTGAACGTGACCCAGGTGGCGAGCAGGCCACCCAGCACGCCGGCCATCATCGGCGACAGGCTACCGGGGTCGCGATAGGCAGCCATGAAGCCCACGTATTGCAGCACCATGATGAGCGGACCGGGGGTTGTTTCGGCCATGCCGAGGCCATCGAGCATTTCGCCTGGCTTGAGCCAGTGGTAGTTTTCGACGGCTTGTTGGGCAACGTAGGCCAAGACCGCATAGGCGCCGCCGAACGTGACGACGGCCATCTTGGAAAAGAACAGCGCGATCTGGCTGAAGACGCTGGCTTGACCCAGCGTGCCGACGATCATTGCGACGGGGATGAGCCACAGCGCGAGCCAGACGGCTGCGATGGCGAGGCTCTTGGCGTGTTGCGGGCGCTCTTGCTCGATAGCGTCGTCGGCGAGCAGGCTTGCTGGTTCTGGCGCGCCGGTTGTGGCTTTGGGGGCGTGGCCGCCGCCGACTTTGAAGGCTGGCATCCCCGCGCGGCCGCCAAGGTAGCCGATGATGCCCGCCGTTAGGACGATGATGGGAAATGGGACGTCGAAGAAGAAAATGGCGATGAAGGCTGCGAGCGCGATAGCCTGCATGATGGGGTTTTTAAGGGCGCGCTTACCAACCCGGACGACGGCTTCCAGCACCACGGCGAGGACGGCGGCCTTCAAGCCGAAGAACAGGGCAGTGACGATGCCGACCTGACCATAAGCTGCGTAGATGGCGCTGAGCGCCATGATGCAAACGACGCCGGGGAGGATGAACAGCCCGCCCGCGATGATGCCGCCGCGCGTCTTGTGCATCAGCCAGCCGATGTAGGTCGCCAATTGCTGCGCTTCGGGGCCGGGCAGCAGCATGCAGAAATTGAGGGCGTGAAGGAAGCGGTTTTCAGAAACCCAGCGCTTTTCCTCGACGAGTATTTTATGCATCACCGCGATCTGACCCGCGGGTCCGCCAAAGCTCAGCAGCGCAACGCGCAGCCAGACCCAGAATGCTTCGCGCAGGGTGACGTTGTGGACTGGGGCGGATGGCGTCGCGCCGGTAGCTTGAACCAAGTTGCCCCCTGGATGTTAGCTTTGGAATTTGGTTGTGGCTTTAGTCGTGGCTAAGCGTATTGGCGCTACTTGCCCGCCGACACGTTGAAATTTTTGAACCTGGTCACAGAATCAGCCTTCGTCCAAACCCCAACTTTGCCTTCGCCTGCGAATGTCTTGTCGTCGACTTCGAACAGGTCCTTGCCGTTATAAGAGACTTTGAAACGGCTTCCGACGAATGTCACTTTCAGCGTGTGCCATGTCGCAGGCGGCACTGGGACGTTCACGCCATACCCGTCTTTTTTGCCGACCGAATACAGCGAACTGCGCACGCCGCTGACAGTCTTGTAGAGAACGACGTTGTCTTCCAGTGCATTGGCCCGCACGACATAATAGTTGTCAACATCCTTGGCGCGCCAGACGAGACCTGCGGCACGATCTTCCTTGCCTGACATGGCCTTGAACTGAACTTCGATGGTGCCATCCGCTATTACCGGGGCGTCCGTCAAAGCCAGCGGATAACTGGCTGTTCCAGACTGCTGCAATATGAGCGCTGATCCGGGCTCTTTGTCATCGCGCTCGACGGTCCACTTGGGAGTGCCCCTGCCTGTTTTCGTCGTCGTCCACCCCTTGGGTGGGTGCCCTATGTCATCTTGAGCAAAGCTGATGGGATCGGCGAAAGCGGCATTTGCGCCAACGCACAACAGGCAGACACTTACGATTGTGAATTTCATTTTCAGTTCTTTCCGGTTCTCAAACTGAACATGCGTCAGGCTAATTTGACGGGCGGCCAGTTGTGGGCCTCGGTGCGCAAGTCCCGATGCCAGCGATAGAGGGCGTCGTAGATCAACAGGCCATAGCGCAACATTTCGTGGTCGTCAGGCACATTGGCGGACAGCCCCAACGAGATTGCGAACAGTCCTGCGGCGGGGGCAGCCAGATCGAGACGGTCCGTGTCGGCTCCGCGGACGACTTCGGCGACGGCCAGGAGGGCTGGATCGGTCAGGTTGTATTTGGCGATGAAGGTATCGAATGAGCAGCGCTCACCGACGTGGGTGAATTCGACGCCGGGGACATCATAGGGGATCGCCCCGGTTGCTTGGGCTGTGGTAATGACGTCGCCTGCCGGAACGTAAATAAATTCCGCATTCGGGTCGATGAAGCGGCGGATCAGCCAGGGGCAGGCGATGCGGTCGATCTTGGGGCGCTCTCGCGTGACCCATGCTGTGGGTTTGCCGGGCTTGGGTGTGATCGGATGGCCCGCAGCAAGCCAAGCCTCGATGCCGCCTTGGAGGTAGCTGGCGCGCAAACCACATTCACGCAGGTGGGTACTAACGCCTTGGCTGACTTCGTGGCCGTGGACGCAATAGGCGACGATAGGGCGGCCGAGATCGAGCGTCTTCGACCATAGACTGACTGCCCCAGGATCCCGGCTAAGACTGCCGGGGATGACCCCGCTCGCCTGCGCATAATCAGTGGCGCGCCGGACATCGACGATCACAGGGCCGAAGCCGTCTGCTTGAGCGCTCTTGAGACCGGCAGGCGTTAGTTTGGCGTCCATATTACCCTCCCACGGCATGACCGCTGGTTCAGGGCAGAGCTTGGACGCGCCGCTGTCTTGAACGGGGCCATCTTGAGCGGGGCGCCTGCCGCAGCCCCGAGATAACTATGCACCTCAGTCCAGGGCAATGCAATCGTATCAGCGCTGAGCTATGCGCGCGGCGACAGTGTTGCGATGACTTCGCCGCACTCGTGTTTGGAGGGCTTCGACGAGGGGGCGGCGGGCGCGGAGGCTGCGCTTTTCCACGAGTTCCCAGGACAGGAAAGCGGCGACAAGGGCTGCCGCGATTGCGACGGCTGAGAGTTCGAGCGGGCTGAGATTGGGGAACCCGCTCAACAGGGCTTGCTGGATCGGTGCGGCGTAGATGTAGACGCCAAACGACAGGTCCCTCGATTGCGTGGCGCGGCGGAAGGGTCCAAAGTCGATGCGGGCAACGCACAGGGTCGCGTAGCCTAGGAAGATCGCGCAAGTCAGTTCGGACCAGCGGGTGCCGAGGGCAGCGGCGAAGAGGACGGCGAGCACGGCGAGGATGCGCGCGTCGATTACGAGGCGGTCTTTGATGAGGCAAGCGAGGACGCCGGTCGAGAAGTACAGCGTGAAGTAGCGCACGTTGTCGAACTGGGTGTAGTCCTGCGCGGCGGATGGCGACTTCAGGAACACGCCGAACACGAGGACGGTGAGCGCCGCGATGGCCCAGGTGCGATATCTCGGGGCAAGCGCCCCGGCGGCAGCGGCAAGGCCGAGTGCTAAGTAGCAGAGGACTTCGTATTTCAGCGTCCACAACGACATGTTGACGAGGCCTGAGGCCGGCACATCCTGAAACACGCCGGGAAGCGGAGCTGCGCCGGTGGTCAGGAACAGGGTCTTGGCGACGTATTGGATCAACATGGGATCGGAGAAATAGGCGGCGGGGGTGAAGGCGCTGACCACAGGCCCGAGCAGCAGGGCGGTCGCCAGTACGCAGACAGCAAGACCGGGGAAAATGCGTAAGGCTCGAGCGGCGGCGAAATCGGCCACGCTGCTGCTTTTCAGGATGCTTTGGGTGACGAGGATGCCGCTCAGAAAGAAGAATACCTGGACTGCATGTTCCCCCAGGGAGTGGCCGGTGATGGATACGAGGGGCTCAGACGACGGGTTAGCGGCGACGAAATAGTAGGAATGGGATACCAGCACGGCGAGCGCCATTGCCAGCCGGATCACGCCGAAGCTGTTGCGATCTGGGGCCATGATGTCGGCCAAGACGGTGGCAGGGGCTGATTTGCATGCCATTTCGGGACACCTTTGGATGCGTGCGGTGGGTTCCAGGGCTGCGCCGCATAAACCATGCCAGAAGCGGTTAATGGCGTCGGAAGGTGGGGCAACTGGAGAAATCATTGCGGCAAACCACAATAGTCTTTCGACCAGGATTGGCGTTATTTAACTCCAGGCCGATTGACTGAGACGAAGGGCATTTTCGCAATGACGGTTCAAACCAGTATTCATTTAACGCAGCCTTCTCACGTGCATCAACCTGCGCCGAATTCTGTTTTTCAACAATGCGCGGCGGCTCGTGCGGAGATGTCCACGCGATGCTCAACCGTGATGGAGTTGCTGACGGACGGTCACTCGAACAAGGAAATTGCGGCGCGACTGTGCGTCAGCATGGCGACCGTAAAGGCTTATGTGTCCGAGATCCTGCGCGTTCTCAACGTCGACAATCGAACGCAGGCGGCGCTCATCGGCTTGCGGCTGCGCTATGGACTGGAGATCGTCGGGACACGATTGGAGCGGAAATGATGCCAGTCCAATCGCGATAATTGCGCGCGCCTGTTATGGCGTCCAGGATTGTTTTTCGTTGCCCGATTGAGCGTCGTCGATGTCATCCTGGCGGGTGATTTCACGTGTCAGGGCGTAGAGCGCTTCCTTCACGCCAACGCCAGATACCGCCGACAGCACCAACGGCTTTTTGCGGCATGCTTTTTTCAAAGCTTCGATCTTTTCGGAGATTTCTTCCTCGGTAATCGAGTCGCATTTCGTCAGGGCGACGATTTCTTTCTTTTTCTCGATTTCGGCACCGTACGCCTTCAATTCGCGGCGGACAGTTTTGTAGGCTTCGGCGACGTCGGCTTCGGTTGCATCCACCAAATGAAGCAGCACGCGGCAACGCTCGATATGGCCGAGGAAGCGAACGCCGAGACCCGCGCCTTCGTTGGCGCCTTCGATGAGGCCTGGAATATCGGCGAGCACGAACGACGTATCACCGGCTTCGACGACGCCCAGATTGGGGTGCAGCGTCGTGAAGGGGTAATTGGCGATCTTGGGACGCGCCTGCGTCACTGTTGCGAGGAAGGTGGATTTGCCAGCATTCGGCAGACCGATAAGGCCAGCATCCGCGATCAGTTTCAGGCGCAGCCAGATGGTCATTTCCAGGCCGGGAAGACCGGCGTTGGCGTGGTAGGGGGCCTGATTGGTGGCCGACTTGAAGCGCATGTTGCCAAAGCCGCCGTTGCCGCCCTGGGCTAGCATCACGCGATCACCGACGTGAACGAGATCGGCGAGCATCGTCTCGCCGTCCTCGGCGTAAACTTCGGTGCCGGGCGGGACTTTGATGGTGCAATCGCTACCGCCCGCGCCAGTGCGGTTCTTGCCCATGCCATTTTCGCCGCCCTTGGCCTTGTAGTGCTGCTGATAGCGGTAGTCGATCAAGGTGTTGAGGTTGTCGACGCATTCGACGTAGACATCGCCGCCCTTGCCGCCGTCGCCGCCGAACGGGCCGCCGAACTCGATGTACTTTTCGCGGCGGAACGCGACGCAGCCGTTCCCGCCGTCGCCGGAGCGGATGTAAATTTTGGCTTGGTCGAGGAATTTCATTTCATAGGACTTTCAGGGGAAGCGGTACGTCCGATATAGTGGCGGCAGGGGTGGGTATCCACTGGTAGACCATGAACAGGAGCGACGTGTCGTGTTTTTTGGTCGAGCGGCGGGCCTTGGCCGAGTTGGGTGCGTTGGTCCAGAAAGGGGCCGATGAACTCAACGTGAAGCCGGTTTTTTCGAGTACGCGCCGAGAGTGGGCATTGTTGGAGCGGCACTGGGCGGTCAATACATTGAACCCGAAATCGGGCGCTACCGAGAGCACCGCTGCAACGGCAAGGCTGGCAAAACCGCGACTGCGGAATTCCGGCAGAACCTCGTAACCGATGACGGCATGGGGGGGCTTGGTGCCGACGAAACTAACCGAGCCAACGCACGCGGGCCCAGAACGCATCTCGAAGACCCCGCTCTTGATCCTCGTGGTCAAGGGCGCGAGGGGATTTGGGATCCAAACCAAGCTGAACGGCCCGCAGTCGATCACGAACTCATTCATGGGTAAGCTCCATTGGCTATTCGGCGGTACTTGATGATCGACAGCGGATGCCCCGCTTGCTCGCACCAATTCAACCGAGCCGATACCGGCAAAAATCCGGTCTTTTCGAGCACGCGGCGTGACGCTGTGTTTTCGGCGTAGGCTTGGGCCGACAATATCGTGAAGCCGTGGCGGTCACGGGCTGCTTCGACCACTGCCGCAAGGGCCTCGGTCGCCAGGCCAAGCCCGTGATACCCTGCTTCGATCTCGTAGCCGATCTCGCCATTTGTGCTCGAAAAGCTGGTCATGCTGATTGCACCCGCCGTCCTGTCCCCATACCACAGATAGTAGACGCCACAGCGACCGCCACCGATCCAATTAAGGGTCTCGATGTCGGGTTCATAAGTCAATTGCAGGCGGGGCGTCGACAATACGAGGCTCATGGGCCGATCAGTTTTATGGAATGCTAATTCAACGCAAAAGGGGAGACGGTTGACCGTCTCCCCTCAAACGCAATTGATGAACGTGCTGGCTATTCGGCAGCTTTGAGGGCAGTCGGCGCAGCAGTCGGGTTCACGTTGATATAGATGCGGCCGTTTGCGCGGTGCTTGAACTCGACGACGCCTTCGACGATGGCGAAGATCGTGTGGTCCTTGCCCATGCCGACGCCCGTACCCGGATGCCATTGCGTGCCGCGCTGGCGGCAAATAATATTGCCGGAAATGACGTGCTCGCTGCCGTAAACCTTGATGCCCAGCCGCTGACTGTGGCTATCGCGGCCGTTCTTAGTAGAGCCGCCGGCCTTTTTCTGTGCCATGGATTAATCTCCGTTAGTCTGCGCTGTCATGATCTCATGCAGCGCGAAGAGGACAAAAGGTGGCTCAAGCGCCGGTGATGGACGTGATGCGGACCAGCGTCAGGTCTTGACGGTGACCCTTCCGGCGGCGCGAATTCTTACGACGGCGCTTCTTGAAGGCGATCAGCTTGGGGCCGCGGGTCTGGTCAACGAGTTCTGCGGTGACCTTGGCGCCTTTGATGAACGGCGCGCCAATTGTGGTGGCTGCACCTTCACCGCCGAGCATCAGCACTTCGCCGAATTCGATGGTTGCACCCTGTTCGCCCGGCAAGCGCTCGATTTCGAGAAGCTCGTCCTTGGCGACGCGGTACTGTTTTCCGCCTGTCTTGATGACAGCGTACATGGAATAATCCTTCATATGCTTTCGCTTCGTACAATCCTGGAGGATCATCACGAACGAAATGTTACCGCGCCCTGTGGCGCCGCAGCCTATCGGTTAGGATTGGAGCGGACTTTGGGATGATCGGGCTATTGGCCCAATCGGAGCCTCGGACAGCGCACTCTTTTAGTTTTCTTTAAGTTTTTGCGTTCGCTGCGTCGGCAAGTGCCGCCGGATCGCAAACACATTGAACGCGGCAACCGAAGCTACCACGTAGAAGTCTTATCGCTGCGCGCCTCAAAGTTGTCAATCGGAGATGACAGATGGTGGGGGTCGCTTGCGGGTGTTCCGATGGATTTCGATAGAGGTTGTATGATCAGCGCTACCGACGAACGATCCCGCATCACGCGCAGCAAGACGTCGAAACCCGCGATTCCGGTCCTCGATACCGGCGCGTCGTTTCCCATCGAGACGCTGAATGCCGATCCGCTGCGGGCGCAACTCCTGTTTGATGCAGCGACGCACAAGATTCCGCCGCGGGCACTCAGCATGCTGGATGCGGTATCGCGGCGCTGGCTGGTGAAGTGGGACAATGCGCATCTGGGCGAGATCGACGAGGTTGCACGGCGGATCGGGCGGCCAGGGACACATTTCCTATCGGTGCATTACGAATGGGCATGCACGTGCATCGTCAAGCCTGCCGAGGCCGGCGATAGCGCCCGGCTGGTGCGGGTGCTGGATTGGCGCACGGCTGGACTTGGCCGCTATGTGATGGCAGCGCGGGTTGCAGGGCCTTCCGGGCGATACGTGGCGCTAACGTGGCCGGGGTATACCGGCGTCATTCAGGGGATGGCGCCGGGGCGGTTTTCGGGCGCGCTGAACCAAGCACCGATGCGGTTTGCGGCTGGAATCCTGCCGGTCGACTGGGTCGTGGGCCGCGCCAGGCTGTGGCAAACGCCCCATCCGACGGCGGCGCACGTGATGCGGCGGGCGTTCGACACCGCCCAAAACTTCGCCGAGGCCAAGGACATTTTGACCACCGCGCCGATTGCGGCACCTGCAATTTATTCGCTGGCGGGCGTTCATGCGAACGAGACATGCGTGATCGAGCGGACGGAGACGGCGGCGCGCGTTTATGCGGGCGAGGCAGTTGCGGCAAACCATTGGCAGCCTGAGGCGGCGGGCAGTTACGTCTGGCGCGGGCGCTCGCGCGGGGTCGACAGCTTGGGCCGCGCCGCCATGATGTCGGGGCTCGATGCCAAACTCGATACGGATTTTTCATGGGCTGCG
>JANOVN010000193.1:0-9527 GCA_031417455.1 Hyphomicrobiaceae bacterium
CATAGAGGGGTGCGTGGACGAGGCCGGCGCTGACGCTTTCACCGACCGGGGAAAACCAGAACACCCACTTGTCAATCCACACCGCCGCAGTGCCAGCCGCTGCTCCAAGCGCGAGCGTGCGATAGGATTTAAAACCGCCAAAGAGCGCTGCAAAACCAGCACGAATGTCGCTCACGGGCTGGGGAAAAGTCGCCATGATCCGCGAGGTGAGCCCCAAGAAGGTAACCATCAGGCCGATCGTAAAACCGTGGACCATACCCGAAGCGCCAAGGCCTGCGGCGGCGGCAATGATCGAGGACAGAAGCGCGATGAACAGCCCGAGCAAGAAGGCGTTCGTCACCGCGTTGTAATCGCGGACAGCACCGCAAAAGCCCAGCGCGACCCAGATGAGGGCGACCGTCATCGTGCTCCCGGCAAAAGCTAACACCAGATCGAATGCGAGCCGGAAATAGAAGCTAAGGCCCAGGACCCCAATGACGACGAAGGCTGCCGAGAGGGCAAAGGCTGCAAGCAACAGCGGGCGGACGCGTTCGGGCTGCTTTGACCACAACGCATCAGCGACGAGGCGGGTGGCGACCATGGTCACCGGGGCAGTGATGACCAGCGAGGTGGCAAACGCGTAGATAATCACGGCGCGGAAATTGGCCAGTTCGTCGAGGCCAACGAAACGCTCGACAGTAAGCGATATCGTGGCGAGGGCTGCGATGGTGAAGAGCCATGGACCAGCCGCGATGATGGCGGCATGGCCGCCGGCCGCGATCACCGACGTGAGGCTTTCCTGGCGGGAAAGTTTGCGCAGTTCAAAGCCGATGCCTGCCATGACTATGCCCTCGATGCAGAATGTGGCGCGACAGGAACCGCGGCTGGTTCATCGCGCAGATGACGGGCGTAGAGAGCCGTGTATGCGGCGGCGGCTTGCTGCGAGGTATAGGTCGCCGAGACGCGGCGCTTGAGGGTTTGGCCGTACTCGTGACGCAGGGCTGGATCGCGCAGGAGGCGTTCGACGGCGTCCGCGATGGCCCCGTCGTCGACGACGTCGGTGATGATGCCACCGGGACCGAGATTAGGAATTTCGTCAGGGCGGCCTTCCAGGATTTCGCGGCAGGAGCCGACGTTGGTGGCGACAAACGGAATGCCGGAAGCCCCCGCCTCCAGCACGACGAGGGGTTGGCTTTCCGACAGCGAGGTCAGCACCACGACTTGAACCTTGGGGAGGTATTGGACGATGTTGACCGCGCCGGTAAATTCGACAACCGCTTCCAGGTGCAGGTCGCGGACAAGCTGCCGACATTCATCGGCGTAGGCTTCGTCCTCGTCGGTCGGGCCGATGATGTAGGCTTTGAGCGAGGGAAGACGGGTCGCCAAATGACGGGCGGCACGGATGTAGGTTTTGACGTCCTTGATGGGCACGACGCGGCCGATCAACGCTATGGCGTGGTAGCTCGTTTGCGCGGCGCCGGTTTCAGCCGCCGGGGTGATGGCTGCGAAGCGGTCCAAGTCTATCCCGTTGGCGATGACTTTGAGGCGGGCTGGATCGGCACCCAGTACGCGCTGGAGGCGCTGGTTGTCGCCGTAAAGGGTTATGACTTCGGCACAGACCTCATAACAGGTCCGGGCATAGGCTTCGAAGGCGCGAACCCACATGTCGCGCAGGTCAAACCGGGGGTCATCGAGGGCGTGGCCCTTGTCGACGGTGTCGGCGACCCATTCGGCCATGAGCAATTCAATGCGGCGTTCGTTGGTGTAAATGCCGTGCTCGGTGAGCAGGGAGGGGCGTCCGGTCTCAAGGGCTGCACGGGCTGCGAGAACGCCAGCATAACCTGTCGAAATCGTATGATAGATGCGGGCGGGTGGAAGCGGGCATTCGAGCGTTGCGAACAAGCCGCCGAGGAGCGCCCGCCAGCCCCAGAAGTAATGCAGAAACGAGGCAAAGGGCATCTCGATCGCATACATCCGTTCGACGAGCCGCCACGCGAGGGGTGAATTGAACAGGACGGGGAGGCTGATGGTGCGGCGGACGCTGGCGAGGCGCGCTGAGACATCGGCGAGTTCTCCGGCACCGCCGATGGTGGTGAGACGGCTCAAGGCGATGGCGAGGGCATCGGTTTCTTGCGGCACGCGCAGGCGCTTGACAGGACGCGCGCCGAAGTCCTGCAGGTAGACGACTTGAAAGCCGGTGACGTTGGGCGGGCGAACATAACGCGGCTTGGCTCCTGCCGGTTTGGGCAAAAGCGCGACGACGCAGAAGGTCGTACCGGGCTGCGTTTTGATGAGCCAGTCGATCCAACTCGACACGCCGCCGGGGACGAAGGGATAGGCCCCTTCGACGATGATGCAGACGTCGGCCGGGGTGGCTGGAACCGCCTCGATCCAGGTGGACTCAGACATGGGCGGGCACCTTTGAATGAGCGGGTCTCATTCGCAGCTCGCGAAAGGCTTGAAAGTTGCCACGGCGGAGCAACTCGGTCTCAATGAGCGCCTGGGCGGAGGGGGCCATATCACCGGAAGGATCGCGAGCCGCCAGCAGATCGTCGACGGCCGACGTTACGAGCTTGCGGGCGGCAAGGTGGCCCCGGTCACGATCATCGTCTTCGAGAAGACCGGAGCGGACCATGGCGCGCAATTCGACGGCAAGGCTGGCGGCCTGGGCCGGTGTCAGCGCTTCTGCCTGAGCACGCGCAACGGCGGCACCAAGCGTCGATTTCAGTTCGGCGCGAACCTTCACGGCGACGGCGGCGGCCTGAACCCTGATAACCGGTTCTGGGCTAACGAGAGCGTGGCGCAAGGCAGGCGCATAGCTTGGCGAGAACTGACGCGCGATGAGGCCCAAGGCGGTCTGGCGGTCGGCAAGCGAGCCTTGGGTCATTACCGCGTCAAATACCTGCGGCGGCGTGGTCGAGGTTTCAAGCGCACGGCCCATGGCAACGGTGTTGTAGAGATCGGTGGCCGCGTCGGTATCACCGGCAAGTGCGATACGATCATACCAGGCGGTCAGCAATTCAGGGTGCGAAGGCTCGCGCTCCAGGCGCAGCAACGCCAATACTGCAAGCAGTGCGCCCGCAGGGCCAGCGATCAGGCCCGCGATAAGAGCCAGCGCGTATGGGCTGATATCATTGAGGGACGCGCGATGCCGCCAAGCGACATGGCCCGCAGCGGCGACCAACCCCAAATGCAGGATAAACCATACCACGAGCGAAGCATGGGTCACGACTTTGCCGACCAGCAATAGTCCATCGGCCACGCACAGGGCTGCAGCGAAATTGATGGGGCTTGCGATATGACGGGCTAAGGCCGTCGAAGACGCACCCGATAGGGCCTTTGCTGCAAAGGTTGACTCCGATGGAGTTGGCTCGCTCATCTCAACAGCCAACTTTCAACAGGTTGGGCATAATACCGATTTTTGATTGGCTAGCCCTGTCGCCTGCCACGTATCGTGTGAGGCCTGGTTCAACTGCGGCCGCGAGCACATCCAACTGCCGCAAAAGGCCGACGTTGAGAACGCGCGCATCGGCGAACTCTAGCTTGACCATACCGATGACCTTGCCGGACGCTGGTTCTACGACAGGGACAGCGGCCAACCCCTGGCCGGCCAAAGCGGCCTCATCGGCTAAGTTGAGAACGGTCAGTTTGGACTTGGCACAGGTGATCGACTTGGTGAGCGGATGATCGGGGGCGAGAGTCTCCGCCCAAGGGCTGTCTGCAGGCCATGGAGTTGAGGCTAGCTTCAACAGGCCGCCATCGGTACGCGCAAACAGCGAGATGGTGGCGGCTGGGAAGGCTTGCGCAAAGGCAGTTTCAACGGATTTGGCAAAGCTGTCCTTCACGTCGGCGAGCGCTGCAAAGGCGTTTAACAGGGAGGCTCCGCCGTGCATGGGACGGGCGGCGATGTCGCGTTCCAAGGCATCGCAACGCACGCGCAGGCGGCTTGCATAGTCGGCCAGCGAGTCGCGTTGAATTTTGAGTTCGTCAAGTCGGCGGCGGAGTTCACGCTTGGCAGCAATCTGCACCATACGAAACTGGCCGAGCACCACGGCGGTCGCGATCCACAAAATCGGCTGAGATAAAATCCGTAGTCGGTAGGCAAACTCGTTTTCGCCCACGCCTTGTTCCGGCAAAGTCACGAACGAGAAATAGGCAATGATGGCGACGATGACTGCGAGGGTGCCGCTCGCAGTGCCGTACTGCAAGGTAAGCAACAGGACTGGCAGCCAGTAGGGGCTCGGCTGGATGTTGTTGATGTCGAGTGCTGGCCAGATCCAGTCAACGATCAGCAACAGTGCGACAATGGCCACCAGTTCGACGACCGCCGACAGAGGCGGCAGAATGCGCAGACCGTAATAACCGGACTGTTGGTCATTTTCATCGTTGGCAGGCTCCACCCCGCTAGCGGGTTCTGCCGGTTTCGTCGCCGTGTCCTGCAATTCGCCTCCCAAGGGCGTTTAGGTCAAACGCGCATATTCCAGCCACAGATAGCCGGTTTGCGTATATTCGCGAATTGAGCACTACCAGACGTTCGTGTCAGCTTCCATTCCAACCCGCATTTTCAAGCACAATTGTGTTGCTTTGGCCCCAGCTGACTGTTGCATGCAAGAGATCCGGGTCGGCAGGAGGCCATGAGTGCTTCTGGAGCCTGTCTCTAGAGTTTGGGAAAAAATTCAAACGCTGGAGTGACCTGAGGGCCGGGTTTGCCTTTGGGCTGGATCAGACGGCGGTAGGTCTTGGCTTTGCGAGCACGCTTCAGAGCCTGCAAATCTTTGGCCGTGCGCGTGTTGCGAACTGCGGCGTTGCCGGAGGCTCCTGTGTTCGTGACGATTTTATTTTCGTCGCGCAGCCGCTTCCAAAGGGCGCTGCGCCAAGGATCAAGACCTGAGAACTTCATGGCCTGCGAAGTGCGCCGGCCCGTCTGAGGCGGCTCAACAGCCTCAGGCACGTCTAGCCCCGTGAGCTTGCGCACCGTCGCCCGCAAGGTTGCTGAATCCGCCCGCCGGCCCGCCGACTCGAGCGTCCGGGCGAGTTTTTCGACCGAGTCAGTGGGCAACTTGCCCAGCCCGGCCTTTTGGGCACCAGCCAGGGCAAGATCTGGATCTCCGCAGGCGATGGCTGCCGCAACGAAGCGCGTTGCAACCGCGGGTTCAAGGGTTGCCGCCTTATCGAGCCAGCCGCGCAGGATCGCTTGCGCGGCAGTTGTCTGTTCACGATCCACCATGATCTCGGCAACCGACAAAAACACGCTATCGCCAGGGACGGACGTTTCGCGAGCGAGTTCGATGGCGAGGTCGTGGCGGTTGTTGGTGACAAGGGCGCTGATAAGCGTCAGGGCGAAGTTGTCGTCCTTGCCGCCTTTGACCCAACGCACCGCGCGGCGCTGCGCTTCGCCCGGTTGTTCGTTTTCCAGCAGCAGGTCGAACAATTGCAAGCGTTCGCGGTCCGATTTCAAGCGGCGCAGATCATCGACGGCGCGCAGCAGGAGCGACGCCTCCTTGATGTCGCCATCAACGGCCAGCAGCGAGGCGAGGCGGATCATGTCGTCGGGACGACGGTAGCCTTTATGGCGGCATTTGATCAACGTCGCCTGCTCATCGGCGAACGCGCCACTGCGGCGGAGCAAGCCAATCAGCTCACGGCACGCGGACTCAGAATAGCGCAGTTCAATCTGGGCCGTCAGGGTTTTGATATAGGCCGGTTCGGCGTGAGTGAGCTTGTAGAACAGGCCAAGCCGCTGCTGGACATTGGGGTCGCGGGGACGCTGTTCGGCGAGCAATTCCAAGGTCTGGCGGGCTTTGGGAATATCGCCCGACTGTTCGTAGAGACCCTGAAGCAGGAACAATGTGCGCTGGCGCCGGTCGCCGCCTGCAAATTTGCTTTCGAGGATGCCTTTGGCCAGGCCCGTTTTGCCATCGCGCTCGAGCATGGCAATCCGCTCGGCGTCACCGGGCAGCAGGAAATACCCAACCGCCAAGGCGACGCTGAACAACAACGACATGACGAAGATATGGGCGCGAACCGGCGAGCGAGCCGCCATTTTGTGCTGGAAGGCATCCAGGCGAACCAGCGAGGATGTCCAATCGGGGGAGGTTTGTTGGGTTGGCCTACTCATGGCAGGCAAACCTCAAGCGTACCGGCGTGATGGCATCGAATTTCAAGGTCGTCTGGAGGACACCGGTAGCGTCGGCGACGACGGGTTCGTTCGAAAGTTCCTTACCGTCGCGCTCGGCGATGAGGTCGAACTTGCGGCCGGGCGCGGTTTGCCAGAGCATGTCGCCGGGGCCAAAGCCCTGGGCGGTAATGTTAAAGCCGCAGCCGTCGGGTTCATACCCGCGAAACCACCAGCGGGCGCTGACCAGGTGAGCACCCGGACCAAACGGTGCAACGACGTCTGCGGAGTTTGGCAGGAAGGGTTTGAGCGTCACGGTGGCGGGTTCGACGGCAGGGTCAAGCGACACATACATCGCGCCGCTCACGTGGCGCGTGAACCCCAATACGCCAAGGCTCTTGTCGTGATCGACCGCAAGACTGTCGGCATCATCAAAACGGACCGTCTGCAGTTCGCCGCGGGCTTGGACCGACCATGACAGCGAGTCGAGTTGAGAAATGGCGACTTGGAAGAAGTCGTCAGCGATGGCTGCATACTGGGAGGCTGGAACCGGGGTTAACGAGCTTTGGCGGGCGAGGTTGAGGTTTGCGCGGATGGCGGCGAGCGAACTCTCGCGCTCGCCTGAATACATATGATAGTACAAATTGAACGGCTTGAGACGCCGCGGGGTCTCGGTATTGCGCACGGTTTCACTCAGGAGAGAGAAACCATAGTATGGCCCAGTCCAATCGTTGGTGTAGGTGTTTTCGTTGCTGTTGCCAGAGTAGATCTGGCGCTGACTGCCGACCGGCTTGGCGATTGCTGGAACATAAAAGACCGAGGGGAATTCGGTATCAAGGCGGCTATCGCCACCGTTGATGTTGCGCACACCCGCAGTACGGGTTGCTTTGATTGCGGCCTCGAACGGGAGGCAATTGCCACTCCATTGATACAGTTTCGACTTTTTGCCAGGTGGCGCCAATGCTTCATTGAAAGTCAGCGCACCGGCGACTTCAAGTTCAAGATCGAACCGGTCTTTGAGATAGGTTCGCGGGAGGTCGCTTGAGCCCGCCACATAGCGGCCGGCCAAATCCAATGGAACCGCCTGCCCGGCCACGGAATATAGCATCCGCCGGACGCGCTGAAACGTCGGCAATTCGGGGGCGCGGACCTTGTCGATCAACGCCTCTTCAGCGGTGCGGCTGTAGCTCTTGAAAAACGCCCAGTCGAAGGGGTGGGTGTAGGTGTGGCTGCCGATCTCGACCTGCGGGAGGGCAAAGAGTTTCTTGGCAGCGTCGCGGCCTAGGGGATTGCCGCCGAGCTCGGGGATCAGGTCGCCCGCAATCGTGCCAACGGTCACCGGGAGGTCGGGATAGGCCTCGATAGCGTCCTTGCGGATCACATCGGCGGACAGTGTTTGCGACTGCCGGTAGCCGTCGATCTGGGAAACATTGTTCCAGCCGTCGCCGTCGATGTGGCTGAAGTACATCCGCCGGCCCGACAGCGTCGTCACGTCGGGGACAGGCATGCGTTCCTTGGCGAAGGCGAGCTTCAGGAACAAGAATGGATTGAGGGTCCAGCGGACTCGGTCGGTGTTGGCGTCGAAAACGATGGAATATTCATCGGACACATAGCCGCCGCCTGGGCCGGTCGCGATCAGGACGGCGGGCTTTGCATCCGATTGTCCCGCGACTTGTCCCGCAACTTGGGCGGTGGCGTGCGCAGTGGTGGTGGTGTCGATCAGATTGAGCACGCGATAATCGGGCAGAGCTTTGTCGACGGGCCGCTCGAAGCCAATCATTTCCGGGGTGTGCGCGGTCAGTTTTGCGTGATGGGTGACCGAGATGTGGTCGTTGGTCTGGACCAAGCCAAGACGAGCATGGATGCGCGCGCTGACGGCTTGCGAGGATGCAGGAGTGCCGGGTGCGAGATCAGAGAAGACGGCGAGTTTGAGGCCCATACGGGTCGCTTCGTCGAGCCAGCCGAGATAACGGTCGGCGCCGTTGATGGGTTCGATGAACCACGACACGATCCCGCGATATTTCGCCAGCGTATCGACTGGCGGCAAGGGGCTATTCACATCGATGTACGTGAGCTGAAAGCCGAGCCAATTCAGCGGCATTTCGGCGAACTGATGGATGCGCGTCGTCTGCGGCACGCCTTCGCGCTGACTATCGTAGAGGGCGAGAATTTCGCGGCGGACCGGACCGGCGTTGAACTCGATTTCAACGGCCGATGCCGGACCTGGATGACCGGTTAGCAACAACAGCGGCAAGATCAGCCATAGCAGGGCCTGCAACAGTTTCATCGAACTCAGCGTCTCTTTCGGTCTCACGTCATGTTGTCTATTGCCGTCAAACTGTGGCTATCGGGCGACCGGCACACTGTGCGGGTACGCCAGACACGGGACAAACGCAAGTCGCTCATGACCACGGTTTTGCAACATGCGCTTCCCTCTGCTGTGACCTTGGATTAAGGACGTGTCGTTCAAGCGAATGAGCGTGCTACTATCGCGCACGGTTCGAGCCGCCAACAGAGGGCGACGATGCGCTTAATCATGATGGCCCGCAACCCGGCCCTCTATTCGCACACGCGGTTGATTGCAGCCGCTGCCGCGCGCGGACACACGATCGACGTGGTGAACACCCTTCAGGTTCACATGAACATCACCTCGAACAATTCGGTGCTGCGTTACGACGGTGCGCAATTGCCGCTCTATGACGCGGTTATTCCCCGTATCGGCGCGTCGATCACCAACTACGGGCTGGCGGTGCTGCGCCAATTCGAGATGCAGGGGGTCTATCCACTCAACGAAAGCGTCGCTATCGGCCGGTCGCGCGACAAGCTCCGAGCGCTGCAATTGCTGGCACGCGCAGGCATTGGCCTACCGACAACGGCGTTCGCACATGGGCCGCGCAAAGCCGAGGACGTCATCAAGGAAGTCGGCGGCGCGCCGGTCGTCATCAAACTGCTCGAAGGCACGCAAGGGATGGGCGTGATCCTGGCCGAAACGCACGCCTCGGCCAAGTCGATCATCGAGGCGTTCAGCGCGGCCAACGTCAACATCATGGTCCAGGAGTTCATCCGCGAGGCGGACGCGACTGATGTGCGGGCCTTCGTCATCAATGGCCGAGTTGTAGCAGCGATAAAGCGGATCGGGCAATCGGGCGAGTTCCGTTCGAACCTGCATCGCGGCGGGCGTGCCGAGCCCACGGAGTTAAGCGCTGCGGAAACGGCGACCGCCGTCAAATCCGCCGCCGTGCTGGGGCTGAACGTGAGCGGGGTCGATATGCTGCGGTCGTCACGCGGGCCGATGGTGATGGAGGTGAACTCGTCGCCGGGGCTTGAAGGCGTTGAGGGCGCAACCAGAATAGACGTTGCGGGCCAAATCATCGGATTTCTTGAATCTCATGCGCGTCCTGGCCTCACGGCAACTCGGGGTAAGGGATAAGTC
>JANOVN010000194.1:0-1632 GCA_031417455.1 Hyphomicrobiaceae bacterium
GCCGCCGGGGATGTGGTGGTGGCGCAGTCGGCGCGTGCGGTGATGGCGGCTCCAGTGCGGGTGGGGTTATGGACGATCAAGGAAAGCTAATGGTGCCTGGGCGCTCAAGTGCTGGGTCCCGTGTCTGCGTCGCATCATGAAGGATGCTGCGCTGCGCACGGGATGACAAGTTGGGTCGGGATGATGGGGTGGCTGTGATGACGGTTGCGCCGCGTTGCCAGGGGGAAAGGCTGCGGGTACAAGCGGGCGATGACAGATAGCTTACAAGATCAAACGCCTGCGGGCGTGCGCGTGCCGACTGGAAAAGCTGCGCCCAAGGTTGGTTTCGTTTCGCTCGGGTGCCCCAAGGCGCTCGTTGATAGCGAGCGGATCATCTCCAAGCTGCGCGCGGAGGGGTATGAGATTTCGCCCGATTACGCGGGGGCGGACGTGGTGGTGGTGAACACCTGCGGGTTCTTGAACTCGGCCAAGCAGGAGAGCCTGGACGCCATCGGCGAGGCGATGGCGGCGAACGGGCGCGTGATCGTGACCGGGTGTCTGGGCGTTGAGGAGGGCCGGATTCGCGAGGCCCATCCCGGTGTGCTGGCGGTGACGGGGCCGCATCAGTATGAGCAGGTCGTCAATGCGGTGCATGACGCCGTGCCGCCGCTGCATGATCCGTTTCTCGATCTGGTGCCGCCGGAAGGGTTGCGGCTGACGCCCCGGCATTACGCGTATTTGAAGATTTCGGAAGGCTGTAACAATCGCTGCTCGTTCTGCATCATTCCCAGTTTGCGGGGCGATCTCGCATCGCGTCCGGCCAATCAGGTGATGATGGAGGCGGAGCGGCTGGCCAAGGCCGGCGTCAAGGAGCTGCTGGTGATCAGTCAGGATACGAGCGCGTATGGGCTAGACATTCGCTACGCAGAAACGCCGTGGAAGGGTGCGCCGTTGAAGGCGAAGTTTTTGGATTTATCGCGGGCGTTGGGTGAATTGGGCGTTTGGGTGCGGATGCATTACGTTTATCCCTATCCCCATGTCGATGATGTCATTGCGCTGATGGCTGCGGGGAAAATCCTGCCGTATCTGGATATTCCATTCCAGCATGCGTCGCCGAATGTTTTGCGGGCGATGAAGCGACCTGGCGCTAAGGGCAATTCGTTAGAGCGCATTAAAGCGTGGCGCGCGGTTTGTCCGGATTTGGCTATTCGCTCGACATTTATTGTCGGTTTTCCGGGTGAGACGGAAGAAGATTTCCAGATGCTGCTCGACTTTATGGTCGCGGCGAAAATCAACCGGGCTGGTTGTTTCAAATATGAAACCGTTCCCGGCGCGGTTGCGAACGATTTGCCCGATCAAGTGCCGGAAGATGTGAAGGAAGAGCGCTGGCACCGGTTCATGGCCGTGCAGCAAGAGGTGAGTGCTGAGATTTTGCAGACGCGCGTCGGGCGGACGATCCCGGTGTTGATCGACGAAGTGGACGAGGACGGCGCGGTGGGGCGCTCGCAGTGGGATGCGCCCGAGATCGACGGCAGCGTGTTCGTGGACGGGGCCGAGGGCGCAAAGCCGGGATCAATATGTGCATGCTGGCGACTTACAGAACGGTTCATATCCATTGAACCGGATGACACAAAGGCAATTATATTTTTCCTC
>JANOVN010000195.1:0-4381 GCA_031417455.1 Hyphomicrobiaceae bacterium
GGCATTTCAAACGAGCGGAATTCGACAAGGCCGAGGCGGCCCGTGGGGCCATCGGGAGAGTAGAGCTTGTCAATGCAGATTTCGGCGCGGTGCGTGTTACCGGTCACGTCGATCAGGAGGTGGCGGAAGATGCGATCCACCAACCAGGGCGGGATGGTCCCCACCCCGGGATCTGGGATTTGGGCGAGTGCGATTTCGAGTTCGTAGAGGGCTTCGTGGCGGCCTTCGTCGACGCGCGGGGCCTGGCTCGTCGGTCCGATGAACATGCCAGAGAACAGGAACGAGAGCGAGGGGTGGTTCTGCCAGAAGGTGATGATCGAGCCGAGCAGGTCGGGACGGCGCAGGAACGGGCTGTCGGGCGGAGTGAGGCCGCCAAGCACGATGTGGTTGCCGCCACCGGTGCCGGTGTGGCGGCCATCGACCATAAACTTTTCGGTGCTGAGGCGGGCAAGATGAGCTTCCTCATACAACGCGGTTGTAATGGCGACGGCGTCGGGCCAGTTGGTGGTTGGCTGGATGTTGACCTCGATGACGCCGGGGTCGGGCGTGACCTTGACCACCTGGAAGCGCGGGTCGAAAGGCGGTTCGTAGCCTTCGATGCGGATGGCCGCGCCGGTGGCTTTGGCGGTTTCCTCGATGGCTGCTATGAGGGCCGAATAGTCCTCAGCGTCCGGCATCGGCGGCATGAACACGCAAAGCTGGTCGCCGCGCGGTTCGATGGCCATGGCGGTGCGGACGGAGCCGACGATTTCGCTGGGGCCGAAGTCGGCGGGCTTGGGGGCGTTGAGCGTCTCGGTGCGGCGGGCTTGCATCAAAATGCTGCGCGACGGCAGCGGTGGGGCGTTCGAGAACGGGTCGCGGACGGCGACGTGGGGAAAGTCGATTGCGTCGATGGTGGCCATCGAACTTATCGGCAAGCGGAAGCCAGCGGGTGAATCGCCCGGCACGAGGAACAGGCGTTCCCGGCGGAGTGCCCACCGTTCCGTAATCCAGCGGCGACCGCGATCTTGCGTGTGCCAAACCTGAATGGGGAGAACGTAGCTGGCGGCGGTCGCGACGCCGCGGTCAAAGACCCGGACGAGGCGTTCGCGTTCGGCGGGGTCTTCCAGCTTGTTGGTTTCAGGCGTGGTGCCGATGGGGAGTTTTTGCTCGACGAGGATGAAGTGGGCGGCGTCCTCGTATGCGGGAATGGCGCTGTTTTCGGGGAGGCCCAACTGCTTGCACAGGGCGGCGGCGAAGGTCTCGGCTTCGGCGATGGTCGCCTTCTGACGCGCCTTTTCGCGGGCAATCAGGTCGAGGTTTTCCCAGATCGGCTGGCCGTCGGTGCGCCAATAGACGGCGAAGGCCCAGCGAGGGAGCTGTTCGCCGGGATACCACTTCCCCTGGCCGTAGTGGAGCATGGCGCCGGGGGCAAAACGCTTCTGCAGGCGGCGCAGGAGGTCTTCGGCGTAGGCGCGCTTATTGGGGCCGACGGCAGCGGTGTTCCATTCAGCGCCCTCCATGTCGTTGGCGGCAACGAAGGTCGGCTCGCCGCCCATGGACAGGCGGACGTCGCCGCGCTTCAATCGTTCGTCGACGTGCGCGCCACTATCGAGGATGGTCTGCCAAGTATCCTCGCTGTAGGGCAGCGTCACGCGCGGCGTTTCGCGGATGCGGGTGAGCGCCATCTTGAATTCGAAGCTGACTTCGGCTTTTTCATGCGCCCCGGTGATGGGGGCGGCGCTGACGGGATGAGGGGTGGCGGCGAGCGGAATGTGGCCTTCGCCAGCCAGCAGGCCCGATGTCGGATCAAGGCCGACCCAGCCAGCGCCTGGGAGGTAGACTTCGGTCCAGGCGTGGAGGTCGGTGAAGTCGGTTGCAGCGCCGACAGGGCCGTCGAGGGATTTTACATCGGGCGTAAGCTGGATCAGGTAGCCGGATACGAAGCGAGCGGCGAGGCCGAGATTTCGCAGAATTTGGACGAGGAGCCAAGCGCTGTCGCGGCAGGAACCGGATTTTTTGGTCAGTGTTTCTTCGATGGTCTGGATGCCCGGCTCCATCCGGATGACGTAGCCGATCACCCCTTGCAGCGCGCGGTTGAGATCGCAGACGAAGTCGATGGTGTTGGTGGGCTTGCGATCAATGGTGGCCATGTGGCGGGTCAGCATCGCGCCGGCGGGTTCGGGCACGAGGTAGGGAGCCAGTTCCTGGGTCAACATCTCGTCATAGACGAAGGGGCACTCCTTGGCCTCGTCGGCGACGAAGAAGTCGAATGGGTTGATCACGGCCATGTCAGCGACGAGATCGACGGTCACCGAAAAAACATCGGTGTTTTCGGGAAGCACCACGCGGCCGAGGAAGTTGCCGAACGGGTCCTGTTGCCAGTTGATGAAATGGACTTTGGGCTCAAGGGTGAGCGAATAGCTGAGAATGGGCGTGCGGCAGTGGGGGGCGGGCCTAAGGCGGATGATTTGTGGACCCATGCCGATGCTGCGGTCATAGCGATAGGTGGTCTGGTGGGTCAGTGCGACATGGAGGACCATGGTGTGTGACGTGTCCTTATGGGCTCTTGTGGTTGCAAGAGTTTGATCGGAAATCGTATGAGACGACCCTAGGATGGGTTTGCTTGCCTGAACAAGCGCGGCTAGACCAAAATCCAGAATGTAACCGGAAACTGCCTAGAGATGAGGCAGGTTGCGGGGTTACTAGACTGACATGAGCGGGAAACCGGGCAGATGTCGCGGGTGCGTTGGTTCGATGGGTTAAGCGCGCCCCGGAGAAATGGCGAGCGATTCGGGTAGGTTTGAGCGGAGCGGGGGAGCGGAAGTTCACGATGAAGGCGTTCGTCTGTAGCCACTGCGCGAATAAGGTGTACTTCGAAAATGCGGCCTGCGTGATGTGCGGCTATGCGCTGGGGTTTGATGCGCGGACGCTGCAGTTTGCGGCAATCGAAGCAGACAATGCAGGGGGCGAACTGTACCGGCGGGTTGATGGCGGGGACGCGACGCGCGTACGGTATTGCGCGAATGAGTCATACGGGGCGTGCAACTGGCTGACGGACGAGAAGGATCGCTCCGCGCTGTGTCCGGCTTGCGATCTCAACCGGACGATCCAGAACCTATCTGAAAGCGCCAGTCTGGCGGCGTGGGGCGACCTGGAGCGGGCAATGAAGCGGTTGATCTACTCACTGTTGCGGTTTGGATTGCCGTTTGAGGCGACCGCGTCCAACGCGTGGCTTTTGACGTTCGATTTCGTGCGGGACGCGCCGACGGGGCATCTGGATGGCGTTATTACCATTGATATCATGGAAGCAGATGCCGTCGAGCGGGAGCGGCAGCGGCAGGTGTTCCAGGAGCCTTACCGGTCGCTGCTGGGGCACTTGCGGCACGAAAGCGGGCATTTTTACTGGATGGTGCTTGTCGAGGCTGCGGACAAGCTCGATGAGT
The DNA here is from genome assembly GCA_031417455.1 of Hyphomicrobiaceae bacterium. Lineage (GTDB taxonomy): Bacteria > Pseudomonadota > Alphaproteobacteria > Rhizobiales > Hyphomicrobiaceae > JANXVY01. The sequence goes on from JANOVN010000195.1 coordinate 3,426, forward strand.
TCCGGGCGTTGTTTGGTGACGAGCGGGCCGACTATGCGGCGGCACTCAGCCAGCATCATGCGGCAGGGCCGCCGGGCGACTGGCAGGCGCGGCATGTGTCGTCATACGCGAGCTGTCACCCCTGGGAGGACTGGGCCGAGACTTGGGCGCATTACCTGCACATGGTGGACGCGCTTGATACCGCTGAGGCCGAGGGTATGCAGCCGCGCGGGGCTCGGTTCTCGCTGGCGTCGCTGTGGCCGTTTGGGAGTTCTGACTGTTATCGCAAGGGCCAATTCAGATCTCTGATGGCGCGTTGGGTGCCGCTGACGATTGCACTGAACAGTTTGAGCCGCAGCATGGGGCACAACGATTTTTATCCGTTCGTGATCTCGGTGCCAGCGGAGGCCAAGTTGGCGTTCGTGCATAAGCTGGTTCGAGGGCACCGGCGCTAGGGTGCTTCATCAAAATTAGGTGATCGCGGGAGCTCGAAACTTTTTCACGGCTCCTGCGTATTTCATGACAACTCCATTCGCGATGAGTTGGCTGGGCGAAGTTTGCTGCGGGCAAACGGATCACCCTCCACCTCTAAGCGACGAGGTTCAGGTGTTGCCGACTTCCCCGGTGATACTTGAAAAGCCGGGGCCGGGTTTTCAGCAGCCCCCTGTCCGAGCCCGGTCCCGGCAATTGTTTTGAGGTGATACAATCTTTGAGGCGTGTCGTTTGCTGTGCGTCCGCCCGATTTGAAATTGATGCACGCAAGCAAGCAAGGCTGATTGGGCCGTGCTGGATGGGCAATAATACCCGGCAGCCCCGATCGTCGCGAAAGCGCTCGACTAATACCAGCCCGCAGAAGTTTTGACTCTTCGTTCGACAGGCTGCGGGCTGGTATTCTCTTTGCTTTGCGCGTGGCCGCCCCACCAACCCCACGCGCGGATACCAAACCGCATAAGTCAGTACTTATGCGGTTTGGTATA